>JAQUBO010000211.1 GCA_028686735.1 Bacteroidales bacterium | reverse complement strand
CTGAGCAGCCTGTCATCATCGACAAGCAGGATTCTTGTATCCATACAGCTACCTCACTTTTATCTTATTTACAGTTAGTGGCATTTTAGAGGGAGCCAGATTATAGTCAACAAAAAAAGCACTTCCATGCCTGGCAAAATATTTATATTGACGGAATTTAGCCAGTTTATAATCTTGGCACATAGAGAAAAAAAGAGGTTATTATGAATGGAAAAGTGAAGTGGTTTAATAAAAATAAAGGTTACGGCTTTATTATTACCGAAGACAACAAAGAATACTTTGTACATTGGAAATCCATAGTGACAAATTCACCTCGCGAACTCAAGGTTCTCGAGCAGGATGAATTAGTTACTTTTGATCTTATGGAAACCGAAAAGGGCGTCCAGGCGATCAATATCATCAGGATCAATCCTTGAAGTATCCCTTTTCATGAATGGGCGCTTTCTATAGCGCCCTTATTTTTTTGAGACGATAATGGCCTTCCTACCCACCACTAAAGCTGAGCTACAAGCTCTGGGGCTCTCCCAGCTCGATATCATCCTCATCAGCGGAGATGCCTATATAGATCATCCCTCCTTTGGCACTGCCATTTTGGGCAGACTCTTGGAATCGGCGGGATACAGCGTGGGCATCATCGCACAGCCAGATTGGCGACAGGACAAAGACTTTTTGGCTTTGGGAGTTCCCCGGCTCTTTTTCGGCATCAGCAGCGGGAATATGGATTCCATGGTGAATCACTATACTGCCCAACGTAAAATACGCAATGATGACGCTTATTCTCCCGATGGCAAAAGTGGAAAACGTCCCGACCGCGCTGTGATAATCTATACCAATATTGTCCGCAGACTCTTTAAGGGTACACCGGTAATCATCGGAGGCATCGAGGCTTCTCTACGCCGAATTGCCCACTATGATTTTTGGCAGGATAAAGTGCGCAATAGCATCCTGCCTGATAGCAAGGCAGATCTGCTGATCTACGGCATGGCGGAAAAGCCCATTCTTGAGGTAGCTGAGGCCTTGAAGGACGGCAGAGAGATTAACGAATTGACTGATATTCCTTCTACCGTGTGTTTTGTGTCAAAACCGGATGGCTTACTGCTGCCGGATGCAGATCTCTGTAAGGACAAGCTCACTTTTCACAAAATGAACCGGCTCTTTTTCGAAAAAGCGCAAACAACAGCTCTCTATCAACTAAACGGTGGCCGCTATATCAAGCATAATCCACCGGCTGAACCCCTGACCACATGCGAGATGGACGCTATCTATCAGCTTCCCTATATGCGCGCACCGCATCCCTGCTATGCCGGACATGAGATTCCCGCCTGGGAGCAAATCCGCCAAAGTATCACTTCTCACCGCGGCTGTTATGGTGGCTGCAATTTCTGCGCGATCTCGATTCATCAGGGACGCAAGATCCAATCCCGCTCCACAGAATCCATCCTCGCAGAAGCAAAAAAGCTGCCAGGGGTGATCTCTGACCTCGGTGGCCCCAGCGCCAATATGTACGGTAGCAAATGCAAATATGATTACCCAGATACCTGCAAAAGAAGGTCTTGCCTCTTTCCGGATATCTGCCCCAATCTCAGCTTTGATCATGAGGTTCAGATCCGCCTGCTGGATGCTGTGGCCGCACTGCCAAAGGTCAAACACGTCTTTGTGGCCAGTGGAATCCGTCATGACATGGCTTTGGGAAATAGGCGTTATATCTCTGCCATCGCCCAAAAATATACGGGAGGCCGGCTGAAACTGGCACCGGAACACAGCTCCGACACGGTCCTGAAACTGATGGGCAAGCCCTCGATTGCGCGCTTTGAAGACTTTGCCAAGCAGTATTTTGCCGAAGTCCATAAGGCCGGAATCAAGCGGCAGATCATCCCTTATATCATTATCGGTCATCCCGGCACCACCGCTGCTGATGCTATGCATCTGAAAAACTGGCTGGAGCGTAACCACATCAAAGTGGAGCAAGTGCAAGAGTTTACCCCCACCCCCATGACTATCAGCACCTGCATGTATTATACCGGGCTGGATTTTGATGAAGGGACGCCTATCCCTGTACCCTCTCCGGGAGAAATCCGCAAACAAAAAGAGCTGATCCTGGGCAGACCGCAAAGACCACAGCCAAGAAGAACGAGAGATTTTGGGAAAAAGCCTAAGGGATGAGCATTTATGAGTTTATTGGCTAAGACAAAATGAGCTGTCCTGAATATAGTGGACTCAAAACAAGAATAAACCCCCTGGTCAGTAGTGCCAACAATTCATTGTATATAGAAATAGCTTGCATATCCAGATTATTTGATTAAACTAAAGATATAGCTATTCTCGGATTGTTTTTGGTAACAAAAGCTTGTCTGTTATGTAGCAAAGGAGTAAATAAGATGGATCAAGTAAGCATTTTGATCGCCACTTTACCTGCTTTAGTTCTCACCTTTGGTGGGAAGTTGTTAATAGCAATAATCATTTTTCTCGTGGGCAAATGGGTTGCCAAAGCCCTGTCTAACGTCTTTAAAAAAGTGTTGTCAAGAGCGAAATTGGATTCCAATGTAGTACAGTTCTTTGGAAACATCGCCTATGGTGTCATCTTAATTTTCGTGATCCTGGCCGCAGTAGCGCGTTTGGGTGTGCAGACCACATCATTCATAGCCATCCTCGGTGCCGCCACTTTGGCAATCGGTATGGCTCTGCAAGGGACCTTGGGCAATTTCAGCTCCGGTGTGATGCTGATGATCTTCAAACCCTTCCGCATTGGTGACAGCGTGATCGCAGGTGGAGTAACCGGCACAGTTCATGATATCGGCATCTTTCAGACCATCATCCTCGCCAGCGACAATCGCAAGGTAATGATACCCAATGGCAAGCTCTCAAACGACACCATTACAAACTTCTCTGCTATGCCTACCCGCAGGGTAGAAATCAGCGTGAGTGTACCTGGAACCACAAACATCTCAGCCGTGCGCGATACCCTGCTGGCTGTGATAGCAAACGAAGCCAGCGCCCTCAAAGATCCCCCACCCTCCATCGTTCTCACCGATGCCACTGCAGAGGCGATAGTCTTTGGACTCAATGTTCATGTGATAAATGCTGATTATGGCACTGTGCATGCCAGACTCGTAGAAACAGTAAAACTTGCCCTTACCGCCAATGGTATCTGGGCCTAATATTAATTAGGGAAAGACATGAAACAAACATTCATTATCATCACGATCCTGGCGTTATGTGCCATCCTGCCTGCAGAGACTTGGAAACTGGACTCAAATATGTCCATCACCCTATCCCAAAGCGCATTTAGCGACAACTGGGCAGGTACAGAACTCAGCAATATCACTTGGGTGGCGAATTCCACCACCACCGCAGAGAAACAGCTTCGAAGCTGGCTGCAAAACAAGAACACCCTCAAGCTCGCCTTTGGCCAGACTCACAATCAGAAGACCGGAGCAGATGCCAAAAAGTATTGGGAAAGTCCCGAGAAGACTACAGATAAGATAGATCTGGAATCGATGCTCCGCTTCACCACTAATGCTTGGGCAGACCCCTTCCTGGCTGGCCGCTTTGAATCTCAATTCATGGATCTCTCCCAAGCCGATACCCGCATTGTGAACCCCATGCTCTTTACCGAGACCGCGGGTGTCATTCGTAGCTTCATTGATGAAGAGGATCAGCTCCTCACCGCCCGTTTGGGTGCTGCCTTCCGTGAAAACATCGATCGTGATGTGCTCACCCCCACTGGAAAAGAAACTCAAACTACTGTAGATGGTGGTTTAGAAATGGTCAGTGAATACACTCAGAAGGTTAAAACGCCCCTCGAAATGGATTTCCGTAGCCGTCTGCAATTGTATCAGGCCCTCTTCAATTCCAAATCCGATGATTGGAATGACGATTGGAAATCCCCCGATATGGTGTGGGAAAACGTTCTCAGCACCAAACTCTTCGGCATGGTAAGCGCAAACCTCATCTTAGAAATACGCTACGATAAACAGCATGATAATGGATTGCAATGGAAGGAAATGATAGGCCTCGGCCTGAGTCACAGCTTCTACTAAAATATGCATTTAGTCATTTGTAGAGCGGTGCAGAATCTGTATCGCTCTTTTTCTTTTGTGAATGTTTTGTGGCTCAAGGCCCAGTGCCTTCTGCTAAGCTTTAGCCAGGAAGCAGGACATCGCTTGCCTGTCCTTTGAATTCGCTTCTAACTGGTCTTGAACTCGAATTGACTCGAATATTTGAGTCAATTCGAGTCCAAGACCAGTTGGAGGCAAGTCCAGGCCAGGGACAGGGATCAGGTGTCTTCCTTTGCTGAGCTCTGGACTCAATGCTACCTTCCACCGGTCCTAAACAGTCACCTGCAGGGCTATCGGCATACTCCTTTCGGCTTAACGAACTATTTTATGCGCGATTATATCGCTGATCTCCAGGGTAAGACCCCCAAAATTGCTTAAAATAGAACTCAAGTGGAGAGATCGCGATCTGCTGAAATCTCAAAGATTGGCAAGCAGGCAACCTGAAGCCCCTATTGGATTCAAACTGTTTTTCTTCAGCTTCCACCACCTATGCCAAAATTCAGCTTGACAAATAATCTGCCTTTATAGGATAAACAATTAAAGGTATATAAAATGAGATCAAAAAAGAGTAAAATCGTAAAAGAACTTGACCCGCAAGAAGTTGAAGACTTAAGCCAAGCTAGGATAGACCATTATCTATCTTTAGGATTTCTTCCTTATTTGGATGAAAAGAACCATGTAAAATGGCTTACCCAGGCTCAGAGGAGTATGCGGGGAGTGTCAAGCCGAAGTGTTCTTCCAAGCATTCGCCACCGTATCTTTCAAAAAAAGAAAACGGGCCGTTATCGTAGAAAACGGGGGCCTCGCGGCTTTTTCTGGTTCGTTCAAAAGCATTGGTTTGTCATCATTGTTACTCTAATAGTCCTCTTCCTGATCTTCATTTTTTTATATCCGGACCTAATTTTCTAAGGAGTATAGTTTGAGAATCCTATTGGTAAATGATGATGGTATTGCTGCAGCCGGCATACGCGCTCTGCAAAAAGCTTTGAAAGAAGCAGGACATCAGGTAATAATGGTGGCGCCGGATCGTGAGCGCTCTGCTGCCTCGCATTCGATCACTTTGCGCCAGGATATTCATGCCACCAGGATAGCCGAAGACGAATGGGCGGTGAGTGGCACTCCGGTGGATTGTGTAGTGATCGCCTTGCAAAAGATTATCAAAGAGAAGATTGATCTGGTAGTTTCGGGCATCAATGCCGGCCAGAATATGGGCGAAGATGTCTTATATTCCGGTACTGTGGCAGGGGCAGTGGAAGCTGCAATGCTGGGTCACAAAGCCCTGGCGCTTTCGATCAATGCCTATGAAAATCAAAACTTTGCCTCTGCCACAGAGTGGTTCATGAGGCTGATGGAAGAAGGCATCACAGATTTGCTCAAAACAAACGAAGTCTTGAACATCAATTTCCCCAATATCCCCGCCCCCGAGGTCAAAGGTGTAAGGCTCACCCAGACCGGGCACAGAAGATATTACAATTTTGTAACGATCATAGAAGAGACTGAAGATGCTTTTTCCTACCGGGTAGGCGGAAATAAGCCAGAGTGGGATTTTGAGAGTGGAACCGATTCTGAAGCTGTAAGCCAAGGCTATATCTCTATAACACCTTTGGGTTTTGAGCTAACCAAACCCAGTGCTTTCCCGGCTATTTTAAGCTGGCTCGAACAGCAAAATCTAATGGAGTTCAGGTTAACCCATGCGCTTTGAAGATCAGCGTCTGAGGCTGCTGGAAGACATTAAA
>JAQUBO010000210.1 GCA_028686735.1 Bacteroidales bacterium | reverse complement strand
TGATGTTGTACTCTCCTGTAGGAAGATTATAAACTGATGTAATAGGTCCTGGACTTGGTCCATTAAGCGTATCTATCCAGAAGAAAGAGCTATTATTAAGCGAGTCTTCAAATATAAATCCTCCTTTACCAAGCATACAGGTATCTGAAATAATTGTTATATCAAATTCTGGTATTGCCGGTTCGTAAACTGTGTCTATAGTAATTGTGCTTTGACAATTCCAGTGATTTGTCGTAATTAAACTAATTCGATGTAATGTGTCAGTGCTGTTCCAATATACAAAGTTTTCATATTGCCCTCCTAAAGGATTAACAGATGTACTGTCAATTGCTCCATTGTAGAAATTCCATGTATAGTGTTGTAATGAATCTTCATCAGCAGCAATACTAGCAGGTTCGCCAAAACACTTAGGTGGAATAATATTTATATTGGAGTTTGGTACTCGTGCAAATATTACTTTTACCGTATCGCTATCGGTACAGCCGTTTGTGTTATCTTCGGTCAATATAATGTCAAAATACGGATTAGATGGATTTCCTGTATTGATAATAGTAGATGTAATATCTGTATTTGGATCGTTTATATCTCCGAAAGTAATATTTTGTGCCGAAGGAGTACTCCATACTACCGTTCCTACACTTGGTGTAGCATCAAGATTTCCTGAATAGCCGCAGAATAATGTATCATGTCCAGCATTAGCGTTTGGTATTTCGATAAAATGTATTGTTAGTGGGCCTGCAGTATCGTTACAGAAACCTGCTGCATAACTGGGGCCGTTTTCTTCAATCCAATAAAAATCGTGATATCCGTAATTTGGAACGTTTGCACATGTAAAATTATCAAATGGGTCATCAAATTGGGTAGCTGGATTTTGGGTGTACCAATATCCTGAAATACCTGAACTTGGGTTTTCTGCTCTTAAATTGCAATATTCTAGTCCGCAGGTTGTAGAGTCTTCAAGGTCAGTTAAAATATTTGCCTGTGGTATTTTCCAAAATGTTATTTCAACTTCGTCTTGTGATGTACAAGTGTGATTTTGAGTTGTTGCAGTGTTTGCTTCCATCCATGCAAAAGTTATTGGACCATAAGAGTTGTGGCAAGCACTTGAATTTGGATTTGTGTAATCGGTTATGAATGCACCATTGTCAATCCATGTTCCTTGAAATCCTCCCGAGTTTGCTTCGAGATCGGTACAAGAACCACAAACGTCCTTATCTTCACCAGCTGAGATTATAGGAATTTCGACAAACTCTATTTGTACAGTATCTGTATCATAACACATTGCAAGATTCGAATTGTTTTCGCGAAAAACAAACTGATAAATTCCGTTGTGTGAAACAGTACAGGTTGCTGTGTCGTTGTTTTGTGGTTGAATAACTACCTGTGCTACTGGTAATGGTTTTTCATAAACAGACCACCAGCCTGAGGGGTTATAACTAGTAGTTTCGGTAATATCATAAACAGCGTGGAGCATATAGTTTTTACCACATACAGCATTGTCTATTCCTGCATTTGCAGACGGTTTGTCATAGAATGTTACCCACATTGTGTCTATTGAGGAACATCCGTAATTTTGCATGGCCCAAACAATAGGAACTCTGACATGTGCACTATCTCCAAAACTGCCTTGCGAAATTAAGCTGATAGTTGCATTTGGTAAATGTGCGTCGTCAAACTCTGCAAGAATTTGATTTGAAATCCAAGAGTAGTTTCCAAAATCTGAACCAGTAATATCAGCGTTTAATTGCGTGGAATTACCACAAACTTCAATTTCGTCGATTGCTCCAACACTTGCACTAGGTATGCGAGCGAATGTTATTTGTGTTGATGCGCTAGCTTGACATTGTACGCCTGCGTACGTTGAGGTTTCTGTCCAAATAAATTCTACTTCAATGTGTCCGTTTGGGTAGTTCGGAATAATTACTTGCGTATTGGGATTGGTTGAGCCCTGTGTGTAGTTTGGGGCGGGTTGTAACGGAGTTCCATTCGAATAAGCAGACCAAATTCCAGCACTATTTACATTGCTGACAGAAAGGTTATATGTGTTTCCGCAAACTGTATCTATGGCTGGGTAAATTATTGGGTTAGGGGTTGGGATAAAATGTATTGTTACTTGATCTTCGTTCCAGCAATCACCAATTGTTTCGCGCCATGTAAAAGTGTATGTCCCATAGCCAGAATTTAAAGTAACATTAGACTCAGGTGAACTTGCGTCTGAAAACTGTCCTGGTCCAGTCCATAAACCTGTTGATGATGGGTGTGAAGGGACTGCTGCCATATCGGCACTTAATCCACAAATTGTAAAGTTATTGCCAGCAAAGGCATTTGGCTCTTCAATAAATTCAATAATTATCTCATCAGTTCCTATACATCCAGCATTATTAATGTTCCAATAAAAAGTGTGAGCTCCATAATTGCTAACTAAAACGTTTATTTCAGGAGAATTGTGAGTTGTCCCATTTGTTGTGAAAAATGTTGTGTTAGAACTCCAATACCCTGTCATGCCGGCTGTTGGAGGGTCTGCTGTAAACGTTGCTTCAAGTCCACAAATAATAAAATCGTCAGTACTGATGTTTGCAATAGGATTTTCGTACCAAATAACTGGTGTACCTTGTGATATTGAAAAACAAGGGTCGCTATAATCTGGGATGCCTGGAGATATCTCATTTCCTGCAACTGACGAAATAAAGTAAGTAGTTCCAAAGGAAAGAGATGGGATTAAATGAAAGCAAAAGTCTGGAGTTAAGGACGTTGCTAAGACATTAATTGGGAAAGTTCCATCGTGAAGAATAAAACCAAATGTGTCGTTAGCATCTAAAACTTCATTGCCGCTGTGAGTAATCATATCTGTGCATTCTCCGTAACATAGAGATACTGGTTGTAAACTGCTCATGTTTCCTGCAGATGTGATGCAACCACAATCTCTAACTCCTGTAAGTATGTACTCATCGCAATTGTTGGCAGCATCTGTAATAGTAATGCTATATGGAGTTTGACTGGGATATGTTAAAGATACCGTTTCAAAGTGTTGTTCGAAACCTGTTCCAGTATCCATTTGAAATATTGTTGGATTACCAAGATGATTAATAACATCAAAACTAACAGAATATTCTGTGTATGTGTCGTTACAAACATTATCAGTAAAATTTATAATTGAGATATTCTCAAATACTTCTATGGTAGTTTGGTCGGTGTCATTACAAGCATTATTTTCAATTGAATATGAAATCTCATGTTCTCCCACACCAGCACTGGATGGATTAAATGAGTTTCCTGTAACTCCGTTTCCTGACCATATTCCGCCATTTGTTGCAGCTGTTAGAGTGTAAGCTTGATCATCGTAGCAGAGCGGAGGCACTGGGTTAATTGTTGCATCAACTGTTGGAGATATACTAATGCTTATATTTGCTGTTCCTGTGCAGCTGTTGGAACTAACTGCATTAACAGTATATGTACCCGATTGGTTTGGGTGCGAGTTATTCAGTGTAATGTTTTGATTATTAGATGAGTAGGATAGTGGACCACTCCAGTGATATGATTGTAAGCCTCCTGGCGAACAGTTAAGAGAGATATTATCGCCTTGGCAATATGTCGTTTCTGCAGAAATAGTCAAATATGGAGAGGGTAAAATCTCAATTATAGTTTCAGAATTTGCAGTACATCCGTGTTCATTTGTTACTGTTACCTGATAAACTCCTGCTGTATTTTCGGTAATTTCATTTATTTGTGGGTTTTGATTTGTACTTGCAAAACTATTTGGTCCTTGCCACTGATAACTTGAAAAATTTTGTACCGATAGGTTTATGTTTTCGCCAGCACAAGCAGGGCTTGTGTTATTTGCAGTAGGTGTGGGGTTTGGGTGTATGGTAACATTTGTACTTGCTTCTCCAGTACATCCATTTGAGTCTGTTACTGTAAGTAAATAATTGCCACTATTTTGAATCTCACTATTGCTTACTGTGGGATTTGCAACAGTACTTGAAAAGCTAGATGGTCCTGTCCATGAGAAGTTATAAGGCTGTTGACCTTGACTACTATTTGATGTAAGATTAAGATCGTTTCCAACACAAATATTTGCTGGTGATGATGAGGCTGTAATTGTTAAAGTTTGGTTTATAACCTCTACACAGGCTGTAGCAGTATTACCAACAGTGTCGGTTATAGTTACACAGTACAATCCTTCGCATAATCCTATTGCAGTTTGGCTTGTTTGTAATTGAGAATCGTCCCAAAGGTAAGTGTATGGCGGAATTCCTCCTGTAACATTTGCTGTTGCTGTACCATTGCAAGTGATTATTGGTTCTTCTGTACAAGTGGTATTGCAGGTTCCATAAGTTGCACTTGAGGGGCTGTTTATTTGCCAAGCTCCTCCATCTGGAAGTCGTCTATAGGTTTGGTTTGATGCAGGAGAAGTTGAGCTGATATATGTTTTTCGGTCGGTAGTAATTGAATTATAGCTAACCAGAGTGCCAGAGAAATTACATTCTCCTCCTGGAGTGGGGACGCATGCTGCAGTACCGCCTGTTGTATTGTTTCCCCAGGAAATGGCATCTTGGGGAACACCATTGTTATCGTAAAAAGCGAACCATCCACCTGCATTTGGAAACCATAGACGATGACCGTCTCCAAAACAAATTCTATTTATATCTTGTACAATTATTTCGATAGTGTTACCACCATTTGCAATTAATAAATTTGAGGGAACAGGAGGAGCTTTTATACCTCTTACTATTACAAATCCTCTAGGAGGAACAATTGTGCCTTCGGGTAATACAAATCCGCCTGGATATGCGGAGAATCCGCCGTCATTAGCAGAATTACCCAAATAATAGCACGATATATCTACTGACTCGCATAAATCTGGATTGTATAATTCTATCCATTCACCTTGGCAACTTGTGTTGGGATCGTGGCTAGGAGACCACCCGTATAGAGACCCATCAAATTGTGATGGTGACATCATTACCTCATTTATTAAAATTGATGGCCCGTCATACTCACACCCTATGCCTTCGCACATTGTGTTTACTGTTGAAAGTGTAGAAACATTTAGGCTTTGTCCAATACTAATATTCATCATTAATATGAATAGAAGTAAACTTATTATCGTTTTTTTCATTTTTATGGTTATTTAGAGATGTAAATATAATAATAAAATATTATCTAATTACATAGACAATTTATAAATACAAAACATTGCCTATGATAAAAAAAATATTTTGATAAATATAATTATGGTTGTTCAGAATTTTCTATAATCTTATCGGTTTTGTTGCTAACCTGCACTGTTGATTACAGTGAGGGAGCCGTCGTTCTTGCTGCAAAAAGATAC
This sequence comes from Bacteroidales bacterium, assembly GCA_028686735.1. Classification (GTDB taxonomy): domain Bacteria; phylum Bacteroidota; class Bacteroidia; order Bacteroidales; family ML635J-15; genus Bact-19. The sequence continues at coordinate 568 of JAQUBO010000210.1, read as the reverse complement.
ACAAAGCTAATTGTAAGCATAACCAATTTTGAGTTTTCTGATTTTTATGCAGATGTTATATTAATATTTTGATATTAAATGAGTCCACTACAAAAACTCTCAAATGCTGATTATTAATCATTGTTGTCCGGTTAAATTTTAGAAAAAATCATGTGACGATTGAAATATAACGTCCCTACGGGACTTTTTGCTTTATTGGCTTAGTTTTACTTTACCAATATTTAACACCTAACGGTGTTTGTCCCGTAGGGACATTATTTCGGTAAGAACTAAGTAGTCAGGGTTTTAGAAGTCCCGTTAGGGACGACATATTCTTTTTATCAAACCTAAATATATCTTTTTTAATTTTTATCGGACATCAATGATTATTAATCTTTTTCTACCCTTTGTCCCTGAAGGGAAAAGCCTAATAATACCAATATAATCACAAAACACCCGATATAACCCGCATTATTCATCGCATTATTCTTGGTTGGTTTATAATGAGTTGTTAGTCAGGGGCTTGACAAGGTATTTGTGGTTTTATTATTAGTCAAATTTTGAGAAAGCTTACAATTATCTTTGTGCA
>JAQUBO010000209.1 GCA_028686735.1 Bacteroidales bacterium | reverse complement strand
TTATCAGGCATTTCAAACTCATCTTCAATAATTCTTTTAAAAGCATCATATTTTGTTAAATAATCAACTTCTTCAGGAATAATATGTTCTATTGTTTCACTTACACAATCGTAAAGAAATTCAGATTGTTTGGTTGCATCAAAATATCGATAGAAATCAATTGTATCATTTGTTACTTCTACATTATGATCCTTGGTTTCTTTCCATTCTATATAATTAAGTAATGGCATAGAATATGACTCTAATACTTCTCTGTATTCATTGATTTTGTCTAAAATTGCAGCAGATATTGGGAAAATAATACCTTGCTGTGAAATTTTCTTTTTGATAAGTATGTGGTGTATTAAATATCTATGTAATCGGCCATTTCCATCTACAAAAGGGTGTATGAAAACAAAACCAAATGCAATAACTGCCGCACTTATTACTGCATCAATATTACTATTTGTTAAAAGTTCATAAGTTTTAGTAAGACCATTTGTCAGTACTTCAAGATCCTGCCATTTTGCAGAAATGTGATCAGGAATTGGCTCGCCAGTATTTCAGTCTTTTTGGAATGTATAATTGCACTATAACCGACAACGGTCGCTTCTTCTGGAAGTTGCCTCCCATCAAAAACAAGTGCTGTGTGAAAAAAATGAGTACTTTTCGTCATTTTACAATTATTATGGGTGCATGATATGAAAAGATTAAGTGCAAAAGAAATAATATGGGTGCAAATTTGTGTTTTTAAATAAAAGTAGGTGCAAATATCTAAAAATTAGATTTTATAATTTTTCACTAAATTCTATTGTATCTCCTGTTGATAATTTTTGTATCCCAAATATTGAATGGAATTTTGATAATGTTGGGAAGTCGATGCAGTGCATAGGATAAAGATGCTCGGGATTTTCTGATTGATAATATTCGATTGTTCCATTAACTGCTTTTTGATCATCTTCAAATAAATGAAATCCTCCAATTACAGCGTATAAATTTTGATTTGTTATCTCTTTCGCGTATTCACAAATATTGCAAATTCCAGCATGAGAACAGCCTGAGATAACTATTACTCCCTTTTTAGATTTTATTGCAATAGCAGTATCGTCTAGCATATTGTTGGTTTTGTACAAGCCTTTTTCAAAATTGTTTGTTCTAGGAATTTCACCAAGAAAATAAACGCCATTTGTTATTTCTAGTGGCTTATCAGAAGTAATAATTTCAAAATCGGATATTATTTTTTCAGCTTCATTTAGTGGTAATTGGTTAATTAATGCAGGATGAAAGATTAGTTTCTTTTTATGTTTAAAGTTATGATATTGTAGTCCTCCAACATGATCCCAATGATGATGAGATAAAGCGACAAAATGAGTATCTTGAAGATCTATATTTAGCTGTTCAGCATTATGTTTGTAAATACCAGTATGTCCTGTGTCAAAAAGTATATTTGTTCTATTTATTTGAATGAAAGCAGAAAATCCCCACTCGGCTAAGCAGACTTTTGCTCCTTTGTGGCTTACTTGGTTTTCACATAAAATTGTTATTTTCATCTTATTATTTCATCTTAAATTGATCTCCAGTTTTTTCGATAACAGTTTCTTTCCATTCATTCGAATATCCAGGGAACATTGGCGACTTTGGATATCCCCACGGATTACGTTCAAACTCGCCGTCTTTTTCGTGTTTTACATTTCCGTCAAGGTATTTTACCAATAAAAAGTTTCCCAATTCTTTCCAATAGTCAACAACATAATCTGCTGTGTTACATGAATAGTCGGTTAGAAATTGTTTAGCAATATTTGGGTCTTTTTCGTAAAGCTCCATTGCTGCTTTATCAATTGCTGACTGATATGTTATAAATTTATTTTCAAGTTTTGATTGGTGCTTTTCAATATCTACCATCACTCTATCGTAAAATAAATACTTAAAATGAGCAACTCTGTTAAAAACCCAAAAAGCCGCATCATCTTTATATGTTAATATGTCGCCATATCCTTCAGACCATTTAAGTGGAGTTTTTGTGATGCCGCAATAGAAAGGGACATAAACACAGGAGCCAGTATCATCAACGCCAAACCAAAAAACGCCACCAATAGCATCGGGTAACCACGAACGCATTTGAGAGATAAACGAAAAACCAGTTTGCTGGGTAACAGTAACTCTCTCATTAAGATAAGTTGTACTATCGTGTTCCCAAGTTAGCGGTCTCCAGCGATATGGTAATCCAAAAGGCTCAGCACCAGCGTCTTTGCTCATATCTAGTTCGGTTCCTTGCATATAGTTGCGTTTAAAAGCAAAGAGGTCTTGTGGTGTTAGTTTTCGGTTTGGTTTAATGTATAGAGGCATTCTTGTTTTAAGGTCATTTCCGCAAGCACTTTCCCAATATTGCTGCATATCATCGTTTATATCATTAAACATTGCCCAAACTCGTAATTCGCAAAAACGTGCAGCTCCGTAATTTATTGGTGCATACGCTTCAGCAAAGGAAAAATCAGTATCTTTACCATCAAAATAGCCTTTTTCTCTTGCAAATGAAATTACATCATCAGAATATATTATTTCAACTTCAGGATTATAAATTTTATCGATTTCGGATGTACTAATTGAAGTTTTCCCATCGCTAAGTTTGAAATTTGTAATTCGAGAGTGATTTGCATGAGCTGAAACATAACCATCGGGAATGCGAATTGCTACCCAAACAGCACCTTTGTTTTTATTGATAAATTTCTTTTGTTTTTTATCCCAAACGGTTTCGCAGCCTTTGCTCATTATTTCCATTATCCAGACTTCATTTTTATCGGCTATCGAAAACGTTTCACCAGAACTAGCATATCCATATTCTGTTACAAGTTCAAACATTACATTGATAGCTTCGCGAGCATTTGTTGATCTTTGTAAAGCTAAGAACATCAAACTTCCGTAATCTACAATTGCAAGGCTGTCCATAAGTTCGTTTCTACCACCAAAAGTAGTTTCCCCAATTGATACTTGGTGTTCATTCATAAATCCAATAACTTGATGTGTAATTGGTGCTTGTGGTATTTGTCCTAATGGCTTGGCGGTGCCTCTATCATAAAGTGTTACCATTGTTCCTTCTTCCCATATTCCGGCAGGTAACCAGTACAATTCGCCATATCTGATATGTGAGTCAGCAGCGTAAGTTATCATTGTTGAGCCGTCTGATGAGGCTCCTTTTGTTACCATAAAATTAGTGCAACAAAAGACTTTAGGGGTTGTTATTAAAACTAACACGAAAACTAAAATAGAGAATCTGTATTTCATAATTTTTTTATTTTGGGACTAAGATAAAAAAAACTGCCTGTTTTTAAGCAGGCAGTTAATGTTTCTTTTGTTTTATTTTTTACAATTTTATCAATTTAATGGTTTGTAAGGACTCTTGATCAGATTTAATGTTGAGGAAGTAAACTCCCGAAGCAAGTTCGCTAATTTCAACTTCGGTTATATCTGAAGAGATATTGCATGTCTTTGCAATTTTTCCATCAATTGTAAGAATGTTTAATCTTGTCGCTTTTGTCTCATTATAATTAAGTTCAATACTTATCATGTTTTCAGCAGGATTTGGAAAAACACTCATGTTTGATGCAATGTTATCAGCAATGTCTGTTGAGTATTGGAATGTTGCTATAATAACAGCGTTATCAGTGATATTTGTAAATTCATAATTTGAAACAGCACCAACACTTGCTCCATTAACCATAACATCAAGAATAATATAATTTGCATTTGGTGTAATTGTAAAGTTTTCATTTGTTCCGCAGTCAACAACAATGTCTCCTTCAGGATTTATACTTCCACCAGTTCCAGCATTAGCACTAACAGTATAGGTTAGCAAACTAAATGTGGCTTCAATTGTCATATTTCCAGAAATATTATTGATAGAATAAACTTCACCTGTAATTGGTAATGGATTTCCGTTAAGTGTAATGCTTTCTACTTGGTAGCATTCGTCCGCATCGACAGTAAAAGTGAGGTCTTCGCCACAAGCAATTTGCGTTCCAGCACCGTTTATCGTACCACCAGTTCCTACATTAGTTGTAATATCGTACATAATTTGATCGAATGTTGCAGCTATCGTAATTTCTTCTGTAACATTTATTATTGTGTAGCTTCCGCCAATAAGCGTAACAGGGGTTCCGTTAACTGTAACAATTCCTATTTCGTAGCAAACATCTGGTGTAACTGTAAAGGAAACATCATCGCCGCACTCGGCTATATTAGCTGTAGTAGAAATGCTTCCTCCTGTTCCAGCATTAGTTGTAATTGTAAAGTCATCTGCAATACCATAACTTGCATTAATAGTAATATTTTCAGTTACATTATTGATAGTATATGAATTGCCTGTTACAGAAATAGGTGTTCCATTGATGTTAGCACTTACTATTTCGTAGCAAGCATCTGGAACAAAAGTAATAACGAGATCTTCTCCACAATTAACATTATTTGCTACGTCAATGCTGCCTCCTGCACCTGCATTTGCTGTTACAGTGTAGTTAATAATATCGAATGAAGCATCGATTGTGATGTTTTCGGTAACATTATTTATAGTATAGCTATTTCCAGAAAGCGTAACAGGTGTTCCGTTTACAGTAACTGTCGCTATTTGATAACATGCATCAGCATCGACAGTAAAAGTAAGATTATCACCACAGCTAACACTACTTGCAACTGTGATATTGCCACCTGTTCCAGCATTTGCAGTTATAGTGTAGTTAATAATATCGAATAAAGCATCAATCGTTATGTTTTCGCTAACATTATTAACAGTATAGCTATTTCCAGTAAGTGTAACAGGTGTTCCGTTTACAGTAACTGTTGTAATTTCATAACATGCATCAGCACTAACAGTAAAAGTAAGATTATCGCCACAGTTAACACTACTTGCAACTGTAATATCGCCACCTGTACCAGCATTTGCAGTAACTGAATAAGTTATTTGACTAAAACTTGCAGAGATTGTATGGTTTGCTGTTACATTACTAAATGTATATGTTTCTACAGCCCCAACACTTGAACCATTAACTAGCACATCTGCAACTTGGTAACAATCTGCAGGTGTAATTGTATAAGTTTGATTTTCACCTTCGTTTACTGTTGTTACACCTGTTGGAGAGATAGACCCGTTAGCTCCAGCAGTTGCTTCAATTTCATAGCTTACTGATGAGCCTCCAATTGTTTCACAAATTTGAGGTGAGATACAATTATCAGCATAAACAGCTTCAATACAATACTCATGGGAACCTTCTTCAGCGTCTAAATTTGTATATGTTAGCAGGTCTGTTGTTGTTAAATACATCCCATCATAATATATATTATAGCCAATTAATGTTGCACCAGGCATTGCTCCGTCTCCTATATAAATATCATCAACACAGAAATAATACTGGTCGTTTGAGGTACAGTTAATTGCTACATATTTAGCATTTGCAGGAACATTGTATGTGTATTCTGTCCAAGCAAATGGTGCAGATGTTACAGTTTCAAGGACATTGGTAAACGCACTTTCGGCACTTGTTGTGGTCGAATATTTTACAACAAAAGATTCGGGGAAAGCAGGTTTGTGTCCACTACGAGCTTGGAACGAAAAGTTAAATTCTTCGGTAAATGAAAGTTCTGGACTTATTATCCAATCGTTAGTTTGAGTAGAGTTAGTGGCATTGAAAGTAGCAAAGAATTGATTCCCTGAATACGCATCAAATGGATCTCCATCCGTAGTTTCTGTTAATGGTGTACCATTGTTGTCATTTGTTACTAAGCTAGGATCAAAAACAATTGTTGCCATTTTTGAGCCTTGATTAGTAAATGTATAATCTGCAATCGAATAAGTTGTTTGATCGTCTCCATCAATAAATGTCCAGGGAACATCGCCAGTAGAGTTTATTGTAAATGCTGTATGACCTTCAATATCATCAAAAATATTGTTTGTTCCTGCTGGCTCTGTCCAAGTTAATGTATGTGTTGTTGAATT
>JAQUBO010000208.1:4756-6036 GCA_028686735.1 Bacteroidales bacterium | reverse complement strand
ATCTTTTCTAAAATGTTTTGTGTTTTGAGTACGTTTCTCCAAAATCTCATCTTTGGGAGAAAAACCTTCATAAATTCCACCTTTTTCCCACTTTATCTGATTTAAGGCAGAAATTGGCTTAATATTAGCCTGTGAAATAAATTTTTTATTGTTTTCTTTTTCGTTCGATTTCTCATTCTTTTTTCTTGCAACAGCTTCCTCATATTCTTCTTTTGAGATATGAATGCCTGCCCTTTCTTTTTCTGTAAATTTATCAAAATCTTCTTTTGAGATTAGTTTATCGGGATTATTTTGATTAAAAACTTTACTGTAGTCTTCTTTTGAGATAGAATTATCTGGATTTTCTTTTTGAGGCTTATAAGCCTCTGTTGTAAAATACAAATAATATGCATCATTTATTGCCTCAACAATAATTTCCTCTGTAATATCTTTATGCGAATGAAAAAAGCATGTCGAACCATTTTTATACAAGGAAAACCGTTGTATTAAATCATTGAATAAAACTTGTTTTTCAACAAATTCTAAAAAATCAATATCAGTAGGAAACTCCGATAGTGTCATATATGTTACTCGAGTGTCGTCAGGATATATTTTTGTCGCATCATGACTTACTATTTCAACTTGTGAAAAAATAAAAAATGGAAGTAAAACTAATAACAATAGCGTAAATATCTTTTTCATATCTATAATTTTATTTTTCAAACATAACAACTATAACTTAAACTCTCTAAAATTTGTAACGAATAATATCGTTAAAGGTTGCTTAAAAACTTATTAACTAATTAAACAATTAAATAATAAGAGTGCAAAATACGAACAATTTATTGTTAATAAAAACATTTTTTTTATTTTTTATTAAAAATAATTACCATAATATTCTCGACCTTCAATAAATCTATCAAGAAAACACTATCTTAAATAACAAAGCTCAATAGCTATAGTGAATATTTGCCAACAACAACAACAACAACAACAACACCCCTACACATCATTTACCCTGAGCTTTCGTAGAAGGGAATAAAAATTACTAACAATCCGCTAATCAATAAAAAACAAAGAAACAAAGACCAAGTGTTTAGTGATGTCTGTATTCAGTAATCAATTGGTTATAGCACAGTTTTAAGATTAACGATAGCTGGAAGTTCTTACTTTTTACAAACATTAACTCAATAAATTGCCTTCGCTACCCCCATCCCCTGAAGGGGAGTGCCTTCGCTGATATAACTAAGTATTGTTTTTTGTTCTTTGTTCTTTGTTTTTTGTTTTTTGTTCGTTGTTTT
>JAQUBO010000208.1:0-4656 GCA_028686735.1 Bacteroidales bacterium | reverse complement strand
TTGTTCGTTGTTCTTTGTTCAAAAACGTTTTTGCCATCAATAATCCTAAAACTTTGCTAAATTCTCACCGATTACTGAATACAAAAATTACCGAATACCGGTTTTTCAGTTCTTACTTCTTTTGTTCCATTGCGATGTGCTGAGCTTTTCGCCGAAACATTCAATTGTTCCATTGCGATGTGCTGAGCTTTTCGCCGAAGCATTCAATTGTTCGATTGTTTTTTGTTCGTTGTTCTTTGTTCGTAATTCGTTGTTCGTTGTTCGTTATTCGTCGTTCGTTATTCGTCGTTCGTCGTTTTCTTGTTCTCTTGTTCCATTGCGATGTGCTGCGATGTGCTGAGCTTGTCGAAGTGAGCTTGTCAAAGTGAGCTTTTGTCGAAGTGTTTTTTTGTTCTTCTGTTCGGATGTTCAATTGTTCTATTGTTCATCTGTTCGATTGTTCAAAACGTTTTTGCCATCAATAATCCTAAAACTTTGCTAAATTCTCACCGCTTACTGAATACAAAAATTACCGAATACCGGTTTTTCAGTTCTTACTTCGATTGTTCTTTTTGTTCCTCTGTTCGGATGTTCGATTGTTCGATTGTTCGATTGTTCTTTGTTCTTTGTTCTTTGTTCCATTGTTCTATTGTTCGATTGTTTTTTGTTCGTTGTTTTTTGTTCGTTGTTCTTTGTTCAAAAACGTTTTTGCCATCAATAATCCTAAAACTTTGCTAAATTCTCACCGATTACTGAATACAAAAATTACCGAATACCGGTTTTTCAGTTCTTACTTCTTTTGTTCGATTGTTCCATTGTTCTATTGTTCTATTGTTCAATTGTTCGATTGTTCGATTGTTCTTTGTTCTTTGTTCGTTGTTTTTTGTTCTTTGTTCGTTGTTCGTAATTCGTCGTTCGTCATTCGTCATTCTCTTGTTCAAAAACGTTCATGCTTTTTACAAACATTAACTTATAAGCAAAATTAACCTACTACCGACTCCTAGTTTCCTGTTTTTTTACCGCAAAGAATACGCAAAGGACGCAAAGAAAAAAGAAAAACTACGTGGAATCAATGGATTGCTGAATCATTAAATCTCAAAAAACAAAAGGACAAAAAAACCTAATGTCCTATCTTTGTCTATACCCTAAAATTGGAATTCACGAACTAAAAACCGTATATTTGCATAAATTTATTAATTATTAAATATTTGAGCATGCTAAAATTTAAAATTATAACATTTGTTTCTGTCTTTTCTTTATTATCGATTTGTAGTGCGGGGCAAATTTCTAAAACTATCGACCCCCAAATTAATGCAGCAAACAACCACAGTTCGGGAATGCAGATTAATAGTAATCAAAATTTATCGGAGATAGACAATGTGAAAGAGATTGCAGACGACCAAGTAATTCAGGAAAGAACGACCGATTACGCATTGGAAACTAATAATACCATTTCTGACCCAACTACTAGAGCTACTGGTGATTACCGTTCAAGATATACAGATGGTGCAAATAGAGCATGGTCAGAAGCTAGCAATTGGCAAGTTTATAATGGTTCAGCTTGGGTTACCGCAAGCACTCCGCCAAATAATAGCACAATCGATGTTACTATCCAGTCTGGAAGTAATATAATTATAAATGGAAATTATCAAGTTAACAACCTAATAATACAAGGATTAGTACAGTATTATTGGGGAGATGGTGCCACTAATAACACTGCAAAAACTCTTACTGTAAATGGAAATGTCACCATGACTGGTAATTCCAATTTCCAAACCAATTCGGCTTATGATGCAAATAGAAATTTTGCTCATTTGCTTATTGTCTATGGAAACATAATTAATAATGCAAATGCTGGAAATGGAATATTATTTAATCATTTTCCTGAGCCAAGTTATTGGTCTTTTGTTCAAGTTAGATTTAAAGGAAATAGTAATTCCGAATGGTCTGGAACAGGAGAAAATGATATAGGTGGACTTTCTGTTCTAAAAGATGAAGTGAGCGATACTGTAACAATAAAGCCAAGTATATTATATGGCTGGGGTTCAACAAATCTTGATGGAAATGGCTTTTTTATGTATGATGTTATAGATCATGTCGGGACGCTTAAAATGGGTGGAACATTTTCGATGATTACACGTTTTGGTATTCAAAGTACAAATACTGCAGCAGATGATGTCAGACAATTCCCTATGTTATCGAGTGCGACTTCAGGAAATAATTTTACATTATTTATAGACAACCCAAATTTCGGAATTACAGGCTATTCGGCTGTAGAATGTTATGGAAATCTTCACATTACTCAAGGAGCTATGAATGTGGGAGATGATATAGCAGATTATATTGAGTTTGGTGATGGCTCTTCCTTAGTTGTAGATGGTGGAGAATTAACTAGTACTGGTGCAATTGCATATCTTGGTACTGGTTCTTTTTCATTTGAACTAAGTGCTGGAAGGATTCGTGCTGGTTATTTCGGGAATTCAAACTCAAATGTTGTTGGATGGTTAGATATCCGAAACAATGCAAGCGTAAATATTAGTGGAGGCGAAATACATTTAATAAATCCGTCATTCACCACATCATTAGCATTTCCAATGTATAATATGGCGGCTACTAATGTAAGTATTACTGGAGGTAAATTATTAGTTGGTTCAGTTGAATCTCCTGCTGGGGTAAATACATTTTCAATTGCTGGGCCAAGTCCTTCAATCGAATTATACTCTAGCGCTAGCATTAAATCAAATGCAATAATGTGGGGTGATGTGCAGTGTTATGGATATTTAGATATTCCGGTAGATTGCGGTTTTTCAATTTACGACCAAGACCACAGCGACACTCCATACACATTGTCTATAACTGGAAATATCAATCATTTAGGAGATTTATATGGAGAAGTTACTAATTCAAAAGTTTTATTTAATGGAACGAATGCTCAAACTTTTAATAGTACTGGCGCATATAGTGGGTTAGGAATATCTCTTCTTGAAGTGGACAATCCTGCTGGCGTTTTACTTACTGGTAACGGTACAAGCGTAACGCAAAATTTTATCAAAACTAATGGAACATTTAACATCGGAACTTGTTATCTAAATCTTTATGGAGTTGTTACTAGAACATCTGGTTATCTTGGTGGGACACTAAACTCTACATTAAATATTTATGGTACTGGAACTTTAGGAAATCTGTATTTTGATCCAGCAGCTGATAAGTTAAAAATATTAAATCTTGAAAGAACAAATACAGGGATTATAAACCTTGCAACAGATCTTACAATTACTGAGAAAATAAACTTTACAAATGGTGTTTTATATACCTACGAGGATAATAATGTTGCAAATGGAAGTCAGACAATATTTCTAGAACCTAATGCACAACTTTTAACTGAAAATCTTAGTTCATACATATACGGAAAAGTTTCAATCTCTAATGCTGCAAGTGCAAGTTTTGGAAATATTGGTACAACAATGTCTTCCACTTCTGAATTGGGAAATACAACTATTGCTCGAATTACTGGAACAGAGGGTGTACAGATAATCCCAACAGATAATCCTAGCATTGCCTGTCATTGGGATATTCAAGTCCAAAATCAGCCTTCATCTGCTATAAATACTACATTCAAATGGCTTTCTACTTTTGATAATTCTTTGGCATCTACAGATATGCAAGTTTATACGCTACGCACACCAAATCCTTGGGAAACTGTCGGAAATCCTACTGATGTAACGGGTAATCCTAGAAGTATTACGGTTGATGCTGAACATTTCTCTACTTGGACTGTAGCACAAAATATAATACCTACTATCACACCGACATTTGACCCAGTTGGTCCATATTGCGAAGGAGAAACAATTCCTGAATTGCCAACAAGTTCAACTAATAGTCCTGCTATAACTGGAACTTGGTCTCCTGATATTAATAATATGGAAACAACAGAATATACGTTTACACCAAATCTTGGCGAGGGTGCAACAACAACAACACTAACTATCGTTATTATTGAAAATATCGAGCCAACATTTAGTTTTGATACTGAATATTGTTTGGACGAAACTCCAAATGTATTACCTCTAAGTTCTAATGAAGGTATCAACGGAACTTGGGATATTAGTGTAATTTCTACATCATCTGTGGGAACGCAAGATTATATTTTCACTGCAACAGATGCAGGATGTTATATTCCAACTACTATTACTGTTACGGTAAATGATAATATCGAACCAACATTTGATGTCGTCGATGCAATTTGTGAGGGAGAAACCTTAAGTGCATTACCAACAACATCTAATAATGGTATAACAGGGACCTGGACACCTGCTTTAGATAATACTCAAACAACGGAATATACATTTACGCCAGATGGCAGTCAATGTGCAACAACAGCAAGTTTAACAATTACAGTTAATCCAAACGAAGTACCAACATTTGATGCTGTCGATCCAATTTGTGCAGGTGAAACTTTAAGTGCATTACCAACAACATCTAATAATGGAGTTACAGGAACTTGGACACCTGCTTTAGATAATACTCAAACAACGGAATATACATTTACACCAGATGGCAGTCAATGTGCAACAACAGCAAGTTTAACAATTACAGTTAATCCAAACGAAGTACCAACATTTGATGCTGTCGATCCAATTTGTGCAGGTGAAACTTTAAGTGCATTACCAACAACAT
>JAQUBO010000041.1 GCA_028686735.1 Bacteroidales bacterium | reverse complement strand
TATCAGCTGGTGAATATAGTCTGTTAGTTACAGATGCAAATGCCTGTAGTATTGATACAATTGCTAATATCTTTGAACCTGCTATGCTTGATGCAACATATACTTATGCAAACCCATCTTGTATTGGCAACAACGACGGTAGCATAGAGCTTAATGTTGTTGGAGGAACCTCCCCATATTTATTTAGCTGGAATGGAGGAGAGTCGCCTGTAAATTATATCAGTGGTTTATTACAAGGATCATATCTTGTTACTGTCATAGATGCAAACCAATGTTTATATGAGCTTAATCTTATATCTTTAGAAGATGTTGATAAGGATTGTATAAAAATCCCTAATGCTTTTACTCCTAATGGAGATGGTATAAATGATACCTGGATTATTGAGAATATTGATATGTTCCCGAATGCCACTATTTATATCTTTAATAGATGGGGACAGCAATTATATAATGCAAAAGGATCAGACCATGCTTGGGATGGAACGTATAATGGAAAATTTGTACCTACAGGACCATATATGTATGTTATTAATCTGTATAATGGCTCAAAAGCATATACGGGTATCGTAAGTGTGGTTTATTAATTATGCGTGCCGTAACAGATAGCGGACCAACAGAAAAAAATTCTGAAATGTCTGAAGCCATAAATAGCTTGTTTACAATATTAAAAATTGTTTCGAGTGCTGATACTGTTGAATATTTTACAGAAAAATATAATACTTGTGAAATAAGATATGGAGATCTTAAAAAACAGCTTGCCGAAGATGTTATAAAAATTATTACACCGATTAATAGCAGAATAAAAGACATTGATGCAAATAATGAATACTTGAGCAAAGTTGCACGATTGGGTGCAGAAAAGGCTCGTATTAGTGCTGCAAAAACCTTAAAAGATGTGAGAGAGATATTGGGAGTTAGAAAGTTTTATTAGTAAGTATAATTAGTGGATATTGCATAATTATTTGTAATGTTGTGAAATACAATATACATGCTGTAAATTTTACCTATATTTGTATATTATAAAATATAGCAAAGCATGAAGAAAGGAGCAATTATATTATTATTATTATTCATTTCATCTACCTTGTTTTCACAGCAAGAGGCTTATTCGTTTTTTGCCGCTGGACACTTATATGGGGCTCCAGGCGTAGAAAATATTGGCTTTCATCCTCCTTTTAAGGCAAAGTTTGATTATATACAAGGGCGAGAGGAAATTGAGTTTGGAGTGTTATTAGGGGATATCGTTATCTATGGAACACAAAATCAGTGGGGAAATGTAGTTGCAGATATTGACACTCTTGGTTTGCCTTGTTATATTGCAGTTGGAAATCACGATATGTATAACCCCGAATTTTATTTCGCAGTATTTGGAGATACAACATATTATAGCTTTTCTTATAAAAACGATTTGTTTATTATACTTGACCCTAATATTGATAATTGGAATATTTCGGGCGATCAATTAAGCTTTCTGCAAAATACACTTAATATTGAAGCTCCAAATCATCATAATGTTTTTGTGATGATGCATCAAGTTTTATGGTGGGCTCCTGATAATAAATATTCGGGCATTGTTTTAAACTCAACTGAAGGGCGTGATAGTGAAATGAACTTCTGGACAGAAATTGAACCATTGTTTCATGAACTTGAGAATAATGTTGTTATGTTAGCTGGTGATGTTGGTGCAGCAAGTTATGCATCGCCTTTTATGTATGATAAATATGATAATATAACTTTTGTTGCGACTGGAATGGGAAAAGGAGATACAGATAATTTTGTTGTTGTTAATGTTGATGAGAATAAAAATGTTGGTTTTGAGCTAATTTGTTTATCAGGCGACGATTTATATTGCTTTGGAGATTTAACTGATTATAGTATATCTGGCAATAATGACATAATAGTAGATAATAGTTTTGTTTTATACCCAAATCCTGCTCAAGATAAATTGAATATTGAAAATCTAAATGATAGGATATTAGTGATTGAGATTTATTCAGACCAAGGACAGTTGGTTTTTAAACAAACATGCTCACAAGACCTAAAACTATCTATAAATACCTCTGAGTTATCTCAGGGATTATATATTATAAAACTTATAACTGATAAAGGAGTTATAAGTCAAAGATTTGTAAAAACTGATTAAGCTATCAACTAAAACTCACCCTATTTTCAAATAATTATAATCAGCGATAAATCCAGATTGTTTATGTTTTTTTCGGTACTCTTAACACCTTACAGAAACAGTATAAATGTATATTGTAATCGTTTTGGAAAAACACTTTCTTTTGTTATTTTTGCTTGAAACATGTTAATTTAATGATTTAACGCTAAAAGTAATCTTATGAAATTTTTTATCAATAAAAGTCTATATCTTTCACTATTAATAATTTTCGTTTTTCTGTTTGTTGTTGTGGTTGATTGTTTATCTCAAGGTAATCAAGGGTATTATTTTTCTAAATCCATGCGTATCGAAAATGAAATAAAAATTACTATCCCAATAGAAGACTTTAATGAGATTTACTCATATTTGCAAGAAAATTACAGCACAGAAAACTTCTTTTTACATAAGATGGATAGTAACTTCTCTGTTACATTTGCAGAAGACTTAATAATAGATCAATATTATGATAATGAAAAAATGCAGCTTTTAAATGGGCGAGATGGTATTCGTCATAGAAAAAGAGCTGTTTTGTCAAATCCTGAAGATGAAAAACATGGTCGCGAGCTTATGCAAATTAAAATTGATAGTGTTGGAGATAATCCTTTGAGTAGAGGTGAAATTAAATACAAAGTTAAGCATTATCGAAAAAAAGAAGCAGAGTTTGACTCTCACGTTTTTCTCGGAGTTATTGATAGAGAAGATAGATACCGAGCTATCCTCGAACTAAAAAGATTTGGTATTGAACCTCTTGACTTATTTCCAACTATTAAAATTGAACAAAACCGAAAACGAGTATATGTTAGTTATGAACAAGACCCACTAATGACAATAACTTTAGATAGCGTTACTGCAAATTACAAAAGAGAAACATCTACTTTTATTGAGTTAGAATTAGAAATAAATGAAAATTTATACACTCAAAGCGACTCTATTAAGCGTCAAGAATTGGAAAATTACAGTACTATGATTTTCGACGATTTAAAAACCAATTTTCCAAAAATTAAACAAGATCAAACACCTAAATATAATAAAGCATTTGCCCAATTAAATATAAATGAATTTAAAAAACCAAAAAACAATGTTGGGATAATAATTCTTGGACTATTGGGCGGAGTAGTGCTTGTTATAATATCAATTGTAAATTATAAAAAGATTAAGAATAAAAAACAAGTTTAATTATTTGAACTAATGGCAAAAAAAGTTTTTGGTCTTGTTTAATTTTCGGTTATCCGGTCTATTATTATTTGCGGTATAAAAACATGAAACCTGTAGCCAACCCAATTATTACTAATATTTCGTAAATTGGTTTTTTACACACAATTAGGTTTATAAAGCGACTTCAAAGAATTTGGCAATTCCATCTATATATTTTGAGTTTTTTGTCATTCTAAATGGAATTGCATTAATTACTCCAGCAGCAATTTCATTATATTCTTCATCATATTTAATTTCTACAACAACATCTTTATCAGTATAAGAATCGACAAAACGATTAAAGTTATCTTGAATTCTATAAAAACTAATGTCAGAATCTGTGGTAAGTCTAAAATGCCCACTAATATCTCTAAAATAGTGTCTATTGTATCGGGTTAAGAGTTTCATTTCCAATCCAGCAATTTCGTCAAGAATTTCAACAGGAAGGGCTGCACTTTTTAATAATTTATGACATTCTTTTGTTGTAAAATCTTTATCTAAGACAAAGTCTGGAAGAAAAAATGATTTTTTAATACCACGATATGCGGATTTGATTTTTATTTCGAATATGGCACCAGTTATTTTACCTTTAATTTCTCCATACCACCTGATGCGATATTTTGTTCTTTCTGAACTTCCTCCAGTATTATCATGAAAGCAATCAAGTTCAGGAGTATCAAGATATAGGTTATTAACATATCTAGGTTGGTAAATACGCCGAAAAAACGCACTAGAACTTAATATTACGTTGTGAACTTGCTGTACACTTAAAGTTTCTGGTCGAAATTTTCGCTCATAACGGAAATTTTCCAAAAAAGTGTAATTTGTACTTTCTTTATTTGTCATTTATCTAATATCTACAAAAGAAACTGTTGTATTGTCAATTTTAAGAATCTCATTCTTGCATTCAGTTAGAGCATCGATATCTTTAACTTTAACTCTAAAAGCTAAGTCGAGATTATCTTTACTTTGATCAAATCTTCTTACGACAGGCCTTTTAAATTTTAAATTTACGATACCAACAATTTTTTCCATGTCGCCATTGGCAGGTTTTTGCATGTTTATCACTAAGTTGTATGCATTTAGTCTATTCATTGGTTTAATAAAATGTCTAACCCAAATAACAGCAATTAGGATAATAAATGCAATAACAGTTACTACCGGTTGGTTTGCCCCCATTCCTAAACCAGTTGCAATTGCTAAAAACAAATATGTAAGCTCTTCGGGTTCTTTTATTGCAGCACGATATCTAACAATAGATAGTGCCCCAACCAATCCAAGAGATAATGCCACCGAACTACCAACTAAAGTAATAATAAGCATGGTTGTTAAAGATAGCATTATAAAATTGTAGGAAAACTGACTTTTATTTGATAAGCTGTTTGCACATCGGCGATATGTCAGTTCGAGAATGATTGACAAAACAATTGTCATAGCTGCATTGATAAGGAATAAATTAATGTCGATTTCTTGTGGTTCGAAATTAAAGTACTGTAAGATGTTTTCGTAATTATTCATATCAGTTTTTTTTATTAATTGTTTTTTATTCGTAAAACAGTGCTCTTAATTTTTGTTGTTTCCCTTTAATATGTTTCCCGTTTAGGATTAAAACAGATTTTACCTCAATAATGTGTTCTTTCCAAATATTATTAAGTTTGCAATTTGTTGCCGTAATTGAAGCAGGTCCAAATTCGGGTTTTTTCTGTAGCAAAACAAAACCATAAGTTGCATTTGAAATTTTACACCCATTTATATCGGCATGGGATAGATCCTTTGAAGCAATTCCAATTCCTGCATCCTCAATTATTACATTTTCAATTACCGCCTTTGTGTTTTCCCCAATCGATATAGCTTTATCGAGGCTATGCCTAATCGTACAGTTTTTTATTATTACGTCGCTTGTAGAAAAATCTATCGCATCGTTTCCATTATATAAAAACATACAATTATCGAGAGTCCCTGTACAAAAATCTGAGTCGTGAGAATCGCCAAAAGTATTTTGCAATAAACAATCTTTAACAAGAAAATCACAACGAATTGTATTTAGCATATCTTCGCAATGATTATTTGTAAATGTGCAGTTATAAAACTCAACATCTGACTCATAAAAGTTTACAGCACCCGTTAGTGTCCACCAGTTATAATTTAGTGTATTTAAATTATCAAAAATCACAAAATTAACAATTGATTTCCCTTCAGCTTGGAGCACTGTAAATCCGTTCGCTGTTTTATCGGAAGAGAATATTTTAATTGGATTTTCTTTTGTGCCATTCATGCTGACAGTTGAGTTAATAATCATTGCTGATTTATTGATTAAATCAATTGTTGTACCTGCCTCGAAATAAACATCGTAACCAATAGGCGTGTAAACGTGATTGTCAAAAACAATATCCCCTTTAAAGTGAACTTCTTGTTTTTCATAATTGATATATTTACTTATATCTGTTGAGTTTTGTGCTATGTCGTTACGAGGATTATAGCTTGTTGGTGCTGGCCAATGTACTATTTCAGTAATATATGTTTGGTCGATATTTTCTAATTTAAAAAACACCTGGTCGAAATTATTTAAGTCTATATCAAAATTAAAAGTTTCATTTTTTACATTATTTGAATCACTATTTAAAATATGATGATTGGTTTCAATTTCAATTTTGTCATTGTTTCCTAATCCAATAATATTAACATTGTTCTGTAAAAAACATTTAATATGTAGTGATGAGGCGGATTGTTGATAGCATTTTAAATAAGTATGAGCTACTTGTTCTAGTTCTGTAATTCTATGGTGGTAAAATTGATTTTTGTTTAAATCCTGATACCTTTGTCTGTAGCTGTGCTTTTTTAAGGAATCTTTGAAAAGAGGTAAGTATTTGTTTATTTTATTTACAACTCTATCAAATTGTAATGTGTCAAAATAGTATGGCATAAATTCGGTTCTATGTAAACTATCATAATATTGATAATCTGTGGAGTATTTTTGACGGAAATAATTATAGTCTTTTTTTGTTGTAAAAACATCTATATATTTAAGATATTCGTTTTCGAAAACCGAGTCTATCATTAAATAGTTCAATGAGTGTAGTACACTAATTGTATGATTGTGTTCTATCATTGGGCTTAATGGATTATCTTTTGTATATTCATTAGTTCCAGCGAACATATCAAAACCGATGGGTTCTATACGGCATAAAACTGGATTATAATAATATCTTGCATTATGCCATTCAAGAGCATGAAAGCAGTTTCTGGCATTTGTAAAAGCAATAAATTTAGCTAATTTTTTTACATCGAAAATATCAGAAGCTTTTGCTCCCATTGTACGGTACAAATTAAGTAAATTGTTCGCAATTAAGAATTGGTTATACTTTACAGTATCCCTAAGGGTTTTTTCTGTTCCAAATGGTTCAATAACACTTGTATTGTATGTAAGTTTATTAGGGATTCCTTTATGTGTAAATTCCCAAAAATCTGTTTCAGAAAATTTAATTATTGGTCCTTCGCGTCTTTTAGATGATTCTATTAATTCTTTTTGAAAGTGTTCTTCATAGGAGTATAAACCAATTGATTTCCCATTTAGATATACTGGAACAAATCCATATTTAGTAGTTAAAATATCTTCGTCCTTGCATGTTTTATGAATTAACCATTCATTCAAAAAGCCTCTTGCAAACGGGGTTTGAATAGAAAAGACTCTCATTCCTTGCCAAGAGTCATCACTAAGTTTTATTCTATACGACCATTTGTCCCCTTTTAGGTGATCTAGCCAATCTCCTTTAAGCCTAATTTCTGCATCCATCATTTTCTCATCACCATAAACAATGGCACTTACCCAACTGTCTTCTTCAGTTACTAAAACCCCTTTTTGTAATGCTTGTTGTCTTTTCTTTGTTAGCTTTTTTAACAGATTGCCTTCAATATATATTAGTAAAGGTTTTAGTGTGTCGTATTCAGGATAAAAAGACTCTTCTGATATTTTTATGCTTAAATTGTCAATATATGTAGTTGTTAATTGTGGATTGTAAAAATACACATTAAGTGTGTCGTCAAAATCACTACCTGTGGTAAATCTCAATGCAACCTCTTCCCATATCTCGTTATTATTGGAGAGCGGAATATCAGTTCTATGGTAAAATGTGCCATCGTTTATGCCTTGTGCAACTATTGCGGTATTTGAGGACTTGTTTCTTAAAAAGCTTATAGTTATATATAGGTTTGGACCTAAATTATTTAGGTTTATTACGTGTTGAAACTCTTTCCATGCTGGAATTAACAATGATTGTTGTCCTTCAAAAAAAATATCTGTAGAAATTTCGCCGCTTGTTAAATTGTTATTAGGATGTGTTGTAATAAAATCTAAGTTTTCATTTTGCTGCTCAAAGTCGCAGAAAAATTCAAGTTCATATAGTTCTTTATTTTTTAATTTTTGACTTTTATGAACAAAGAGAAATCCAATAACCAAAGCGATTAGGATAAATATAATTAATATTTCGTAAATTCGTTTTTTCACTAATAATTAAAATTATAAAGGTACTTCGTAAAGTTTAGAAATTCCATCAATAAATTTTGAATTTCTGGTCAATCTAAATGGCATTTCGTTGCTTACTCCAGCAGCAGCCACATTATGTTCTTTATCATATTTAATTTCTATAACAACCTCTTTGTCAGTATTAAAGTCAATAAAACGGTTAAAATTATCCTGAGTTTTATAGTAGGTTATATCAGAATCTGTGGTAAGTCTGAATCTGCCACCTATCTCTTTAAAATAGGTTATATTATACCGAGTAAAAAGTTTAAGTTCCATTCCGGCAATCTCATCAAGAATTTCAATAGGGAGATCTGCACTTTTAAGAAGTTCGTGGCATTTGTTTGTTGTGAAGTCTTTATCTAAAGTAAAATTGGGAAGAAAAAATACACTCGAACTCAAAATTATATTGTGAATTTGGTTTAGACCTAAGGTTTCAGGTCTAAACTTTCGTTCGTAACGAAAATTGTCCAAAAAAGTATAATTCTTATTTTCTTTATTATCCATTTATCAATTCTATGCTAATTTCGATAAAGCTTATATCTTTTATTCTAAAACAGTTACTTTAAAATCTAAACAGCAAATATATGTATAATTTTTTGTATTAATTTGTATAAGAAGAGTTTTTTATGTGGTTTTTTGTTGAGTTTGTTCCAAAAGCTGACGGATGTCTGATTGCCAATGCAAGCGTAATTTGATACATTGATCCGCTAGCCAGTGGAGAAATGCAGAATTTAGCGAAGCGGTATCACGAACACCGCTAAATTAACCCGCATTATTCATGCGATTAGCTTTGTGTAGATACACCTGTGCTGAGTTTATCGAAGTAAGGCGACTAACTTTGCAGTTATACAAATGTATTTACTCCCTTTGGTCGTGAGCTAAAGGTTCAATAAGTTAGCAACGCAGTAGATGCACAAAGACAATCGCAAGCAGCACCAAAATTTGGATGCATCAATGACTTTTGATAAACAATATAAATGTTTTACAGTCTGACATTTACTTACATATTCTACAAAAAGCGGTGAATAATGCGGGTTAAAATTCCATTGTGAGTAAATCGGACAATATAGACTGACAATAATTGTTTTCTATGCATTTATGTCTTGGTAGATAGTTTAATTTTAAAACACAATACTTAATTAAAATAATAATTTTATATTTGTGATAAAAATATACCAATACAAATAAAATGACAAAATCATTATCCATTATAGTTTCTGTTTATAATGAGCAAGACGGCTTGCTGCAATTTTGGGAGAATCTTTCAAAAAATTTGTTAGAGTTAAAAAATTATCAATTGCGAGTAATTTTTGTGAATGATGGGAGCAAGGACGACTCATCTAAAATTCTAAAGAACATATCTGATAAGTCTAAAAATGGCAATGTTTTGGTTGAAGTTGTTGAGTTTTCTAGAAATTTTGGACACGAAGCCGCTATGATTGCTGGGATTGACAACACTGATGACGATATTCTGATTTGTATGGATTCTGATTTACAACATCCTCCTGAATCAATTATTAAAATGTTAGAACAATATCAAAAAGGCTCTGAAATTGTATTGATGAACAGAATAAAAAGACACGATAAAATTGGCTTTAGTTCTTTTTCCAGTATGGTTTTTTATAAGCTGATTAATTGGCTCTCTGAAAATAATTTTGAAAATAATGCGTCAGATTTTTTCTTAATTTCACAGAATGTTGCAAGTGTTTTAAAATCAAGTTATAGGGAACGAAACCGATTTTTAAGAGGGTTTATTCAGGTAATAGGATTTAGAATCAATACACTTGAGTTTGAAGCTCCTGCCCGTTTTGCTGGAACAAGTAATTATAATTTTAAAAGTCTTTTTAAATTAGGTTTTACAGCTATTTTTGCTTTTTCGAATAAGCCATTAAAGATTTCGATTTTTTGTTCATTGGCTTTTCTTTTGTTTTCGGTTGGATTCATTATTTATTCTCTATTTGTTTATTTCTTTGGTAATACTCCCCCATCAGGATATACAACAATGGTAATATTGCAAGCTCTTGGTTTTACAGTTTTAAGTTTTATGATTACAATACTATCATCATACTTTGGAAGAAGTTTATTCGAGATTCGAGATCGCCCTATTTATATTATTAAAGACATTACAAAATAAAGTTGATTCTTATGGCAAGTTCTTTAAATAAAAGTAAACTATTTAACTATATAAGCGAAAATATTTATAGCATAATCTTAGTGTTTTTCTGCTTGTTTGTAATTTTCCCTTTTGTGTTTTTAACTCAATACAATGTTCCAGGAGCATCAGATGATTTATTACATGGGTGGTTTAAAGCTGATAAAAGTTATTTTGATGGAATTTGGTCGTGGTATAGTGGAGGTTATAATGGTCGATTTGCAAATGCTTTTTTTATGCAGATTCCTGGGCGTTTCTTTCTTAATGTTTGGTTTGGTAAAGTATTTCCTTTGTTTTTGGTAAGTACATTATTATTGTCTATATTCTTTCTTTTTCAAGCTTATAGTAAAAAATCTAGTGTAAGAAATAATTTGTTTTTTTCGACAATTTTAATCTCGTTTTATCTTGCAATTACGCCAGATATTCATCAGTTTTATTGGTTTTCGGGAGCAACAGTTTATGTTTTGCCCGCTATTTTTTATTTTTTCTTTTTAGGGATGCAAATTAGAGCAATTGAGACAAATTTATCTGTATGGCAAGTGATTTTAAATATATTGCTTTTGTTTTTTATCATTGGGTCTAATGAAAACTGGATGATTATTGGATTTATAACCAGTGTCCTGTTTTTTATTAATCCGATTTTATTAAAGAAACGTCCTTCAAAAGGACAAATATGGATACTTGTGTTTACTGTAATTTTTGTTTTATTAGTGGTTTTTGCACCAGGAACAACCTTCAGAATGACGATGGAAGGGGCAGAAACTGAAAATGCCGACTTGTTTGCCTCATTGGGTTTGGCAGCGTTTAATATCTTCGGTCTTTTGGAAAATTGGTTTTTAAATTGGGGTAGCATAATCGCAATGTTTGGCTTGTTAGTTATTGTCTCACATGATAGTAAACAAAATAATGTTCTGTCTCCATTTTCTAATAAGTTTATGTTTTATCTTTTGTTTATTTTGATTTTTGCTGGTATATTTATAATCATGTTTTCTTTAGGACATTTTCTTCCTTTAAGAGTCCGAGGAGTAGTACCAACATTTTTTACATGTACAATAATACTAATTTTTCTTATCAGGCGATTAGGACAGAATGAAAAACTAAAATCAAAAATAACTTTCTTTTCAAGGAAATCAGGGCTTTTCATATTGTCAATTGGAATGTTATTGATTTTTTCAAGTTCTTCTAATGTTAAAAATGCATATATCGATATTTTTTCAGGAAATGCAAAAGAAGCTGCAGAGCAAAGCATCTGGGTTCAGAATTACATTAAAAATAGTAGCGAGCAAGAATTATACATCCCGCAATTAAACAGAAAAACATTAACACTTTATACATTTTATATTCCTGAAAACCCAAACGGTTGGTATCATTGGTCAACAGCCATATATTTTAAGAAAAAGATTATTACCACTGATTATAATTATACTTTGGATGAGTTTATTAGAATTAAATCAAACCCGAACGGAGTTCTTATTAATTCTGAAAGCAATTTTTGTTCAATTTCTGACTTTCTAATTAGCGACATAACTAAAAAGGATTTACCCAAAATTAGAGTTAAAGCAAATGTTTATGAGATTTCGCCAGAATCAGAGGCAATGCTAGTTTTTGAATCTGACCCTTTATGGAAAGGGTTTTTCATTAATGAGATTAAAGACGACGAGGGAAATATTGACTTTACATGGGATTTTCCTTTAGACAGCACGTTTAATACTGACATATTAAAGGTTTATCT
This sequence comes from Bacteroidales bacterium, assembly GCA_028686735.1. Lineage (GTDB taxonomy): Bacteria > Bacteroidota > Bacteroidia > Bacteroidales > ML635J-15 > Bact-19. The sequence continues at coordinate 13,572 of JAQUBO010000041.1, read as the reverse complement.
TTTTAATTCAAATAATGATATTGTTTTGGTTAAACCTATAAGTGGCGCAATTATTCAATAATGGTAAGCAATTACACTTTTTGTTGAGAAACGCATATTATTTATGTCCCTGATTTTTTACGATTAGTGTAGTAAGCTGTAATATTCTTAACTAATCAATTCAATTGAATAACATTAAAAATATCAATTAGTTTTATGGCCTTGCGTTTTCTTCGTCAGCTTCCATTTTAAATCTAAAACCTAAATTTATACAGACATATAAATCTCTTTTCCACGAGCCAGTATTATATGAATTATATCCAATTTCTGGTTTGATAAAAAAGAAGAGTTTTGGATGCCCTACTTCGATAACTGGCGCAGCACTCGCAAACATTGTTAATTTAGTTGTATCAGGATAATTTCCTACTGTAAAAGACCCAAATTTGGCTCCTATACCAATATTTATAGGGCTATTCTTAAAAAGTGTTAGTTCATACATTAAATATCCTTTGTGCAAATTTACATTGTCTTTACCCAGTGTAAAAAGTAAAACAGCAAGATTTTCAGGCGTTCCCATCAATGTGTTTGATAGTCCAACACCAAATCTATGATGTTTTAATTGAATCATTAAATCTAATGTTGATTCTCCAATAAATCCAGTATTTACTAAATTGGTACTTACAATTGGACCGAGACCTAAGCTTCCTCCAATTATAAAATAATCGAATTTAAAATCACTAGAAATTGCTGATGAACTTGTGTTATTATTTGTATTACTTCCAACAATTTCACGATCTTGAGAAAATAATGAAATTGAGAAAAGAAAAGCAAAAATAAAAGTTGTTATTTTCATAGCATTTATTCCATATAGTGCATTTTGAGGAATGTTTACCTCCCCGATAATATCGTTTTCAATTCTCATTTTACAAAGGTCTAGCAAAAGCTTTTACATCCTCAGCTTTGATGACAGATCCACCTAAAATTACGAGACGCTCAATAACATTACGAAATTCTCTAATATTTCCTGTCCAATTAATCTCTTGCAAGGCTTTAATTGCATTTTTATCTATTTTTTTTAGTTGAACACCTTGCTCTTCGCATGCTAGATTAATAAAATGGTCTGCAAGTAAAGGAATGTCGCTAATGCGATCGTTTAGTGAAGGTACATGGATCAAAATAACACTCAAACGATGGTAAAGGTCTTCGCGGAAATTATTTTTCTCTATTTCTTCGGCGATATTTTTATTGGTTGCAGCAATAACTCTGACATTTACATTAATATCTTTATCGCTACCAACTCGATTTATTTTATTTTCTTGTAAAGCTCTTAGAACTTTTGCTTGTGCCGATAAACTCATATCTCCAATTTCGTCAAGAAATATTGTTCCTCCGTCAGCCTGCTCAAATTTACCTTTCCGTTGTCTTATAGCAGAGGTAAAAGCTCCTTTTTCGTGTCCAAAAAGTTCTGATTCAATTAGTTCGGATGGTATAGCTGCACAGTTTACCTCAATGAAAGGAGCATTTGCTCTGTTGCTTTTTTCGTGCAACCAGCGTGCAACAACTTCTTTTCCAGTGCCATTTTCACCAGTTATTAAAACTCTCGCATCGGTGGGTGCAACTTTCTCAATCATTTCTTTTACCTTAATAATAGGCTCTGCTTCACCTATCATTTGATATTTCATATTGACCTTTTTCTTTAATGTCTTTGTTTCTTGAATAAGGTCGGTTTTTTCTAAAGCATTACGCACAGTAACCATAATTCGGTTAAGGTCCATAGGTTTTTGAATAAAATCAAATGCTCCTTTTTTTATTGCTTCTACAGCGGTGTCTATTGTACCATGTCCTGAAATCATAACAACAGGAATTTCGGGACTATGCTCATGTAAATAGTCCAAAACTTCAAGACCATCCATTTGTGGCATTTTTATATCACAAAATATTATATCATAAGTATTTTCTTTGGTGAATGTAATTCCCTCTTTCCCATCTGCAGCCAAATCAACACTGTGGTCTTCAAATGCAAGAATGTCTTTTAGACTGTTACGAATGCTGCGTTCATCATCAATTATTAGTATTTTTGCCATGTCATCGTTTTTAATGTATGCAAATATATGAAAAAGACGCAAGAGATAAAAAAGAAGTTTAAAAATTTATGTAAACTGCAAGTCTATAGTTTTTATTGTTAATTTTTTAGAGGATTTTTTATTTGTTTTACAGATAAAATTCAAGCAGAATTTACACAATAAATAATTAAAAATATTGTTTTATATTTGCATTTGATTATTTATAAATAACAGTTTTATATTTAAAATATGTATAGAAAACATTTATTTTTTTTATTTTTTATTTTTATTAGTTTTTCAGTTAATTCACAAAAACACACTATTAGTGGGTACGTAGAAGACAAAGAATCTGGCGAGCGTTTAATCGGGGCTTCGGTTTATAATGAATTGAATCCTGCTGAAGGGACTTCTACCAATTACTATGGATTTTTCAGTTTAACGCTACCGTCAGGGGATTATGATTTAATGATTACTTATGTTGGCTATACGCCACAAATCCATAAAATCGCATTGCAGGGTGATACTTCATTAAATATAATTTTAGATTCTCATATTTTTCTTGATGAGGTTACAATAAGCGGTAAACGAGATATAATTGAAGATGCTCAGATAAGCAGAATTGACATCCCTATTAAAATGATTAAAGATTTGCCTTCTTTTATGGGTGAAACAGATGTTTTAAAAGCGATACAACTTTTACCTGGAGTACAAGCCGGGCGCGAAGGAATGACTGGGATTTATGTTAGAGGTGGTGGTCCCGACCAAAATTTGATTCTTTTAGATGGTGTGCCAGTATATAATGTAAGTCATTTATTTGGATTTTTCTCAGTTTTTAATGGTGATGCAATTAGCGATGTTTCGTTGATAAAAGGAGGTTTCCCTGCGAGATATGGGGGTCGATTATCATCAGTGCTTGATGTAAGAATGAAAGAAGGGAATATGTATGAGTATAAATCTGATATTGCAATTGGTCTTATTGCCTCAAGAGCTACTATTGAAGGGCCAATAGTTAAAGGGAAATCATCATTTATTGTAAGTGCCCGTCGAACATATTTAGATATTATTGCAATCCCATTTGAATGGTTGTATGCAAGTATTGATGGCGGTACTGACAGATTTACTGCGGGTTATTTCTTTCATGATTTTAATGCTAAACTTAATTATCGTTTTTCGGGTAAAGATCGTATTTATCTTAGCTTTTATGGTGGTAAAGATAAAGTATATGCAAGTTTTAAAAATAAGTCGCTGCGTAGTGATAAAGATAAGTTTAATCTTTCATGGGGTAATTTTATTACATCATTTCGTTGGAATCATATTTTTACTCCGAAACTTTTTGCAAATACAAGTTTTACTTTTACTAAATTTAACTATTCTATTGGGCAAGAACAGTCTTATACGAGTACTCTTAATGACGATTATGTTTCATGGCTCAATAAATCTGCTTATTCTAATGGAATTTATGATTTAGCTCTTAATACTGATTTTGAATGGTCACCTTTAGTTTGGGCAAAAATTAGATTTGGAGCAGTAGGGATTCGCCATAGTTTTAATCCTGGTTTTTCGACAAATACTAGTTGGTATTCGTCATCGCAAATAGATACTGCTTTTAACTATACTAAAATATTTGCTAATGAGTTTGCTGCTTATTCTGAAATTGAGATTAAAGCAGGTAAACGTATAAACTTTAATATTGGAGGACGACTTGCAGCTTATCAAATTCGAGACAGTTTGTTTGTGTCGCCAGAGCCACGACTGTCAGCATCAGTATTACTTGCTAAAAACTTGTCATTTAAAATGGCATATTCTAAGATGCAACAAAATATACATTTATTATCAAATAGCACACTTGGTTTACCAACTGATATTTGGGTGCCTGCAACCGATAAAATATTGCCACAATACTCAACACAATATGCCGCAGGCTTTGCTATTAAACCTTATGAAAATTGTGAAGTTACGATAGAAGGGTTTTATAAAAAAATGGATAATTTGGTAGAATATAAGGATGGACAATCTTTATTTTTTGATTTTAATAATACAAGTGCTGATGGTGTTGAAAATTGGGAAGATAAAGTTGAACAAGGAGAAGGTTGGGCTTATGGAGTTGAGTTTTATACAAATATGAGTTTTGGTAAATTATCTGCTTGGGCTGGATATACATTATCATGGAATAACCGCCAATTTGAGTCGATTTCAAATGGATTAGTATTCCCTTACAAATATGATAGACGACATGATATCTCTATTGCAGCAACATACAAACTTAACGAAAAAATTGACTTCGGACTTACTTGGGTCTATTGTAATGGCGACAATATTAGCCTTTCTTACAATCAATATCTTACTACTGACGGAATATCATCATATATAGAAAGTTTAGAAAGCGAAGGTAATCCCGGGAGTATTATGACTAATTATTATGGACATCGTAATAATTATCAGTTACCTGCATATCATCGTTTAGATTTAGGAGTAAACCTGCATAAGGAAATGAAAAGGGGTACCAGAACATGGAGTTTTAGTTTATACAATGCTTATTGCCGGCAAAACCCTTTGTTTATTGATATATATTATGATACAAAGGCACAAAAAATGAAATTTTATCAGGTTTCTATTTTTCCAATAATTCCATCTTTTAGTTATATTTTTAAATTCAAATAAGTGATATTATGAAATATATTCAAATAATAATTATAATTTTCCTGCTTATTTTTAATAGTTCTTGTGAAAAAGAATTTATTATTGATGACGATGATTTTCCCCAAATGTTAGTGTTAAACGGAATTGTTTTTCAAGATAATAATTTTAGAATAAATGTGTCTAAATCGGCTGGAATTAACGAATCATATACTTATGGAGACCTTTTTGTTACAGATGCAATTGTAAAACTCTACAAAGAAGATGAATATATTGAAACCATGGCACACGATAGTATTGGGTTTTATTCTTCACAAAATTTAGCAATAGGAGGTAATAATTATAAGATCGAGGTAGAAAAAGAAGGATATCCAGTAGCGGTTGCAAATTTAGGATTTAAGAATTTAGATAATATCACTATAAAGAACGTAAGTTACACACTAACAGATTCAACTTATGCTTATGATAAGCCTGAACCAAGCGAAATATTATTGTATTACGTTGAAATTGATTTTGAATTAGATATAAACGATAATCCTAATCTTAAAGATTATTATTGCCCAATGGTGGAGTGCGAACGACAATATGTGAGTCAAAACACAATGTGGCAAGATAATAATGAATCTGAAACTTGGTTAGAATTATCAGAATTACAACATGGATTAATTAGTACTTATACAGAGGTTTATTCTAATTTTCAAATGCAAAATCAAATTTATTCTTTGAGTTTTGAGGGTTTTGACACGTATTATGGAGGGTATTATAGATTATTGTCTGATGAGTTATTCAATGGTCAAAGTATTACACTTGATATTAGTACCAGTTATTTTACCCCAGAATTAAAAGATATATCAATACTAAGTTTTTGGTTTCCTGAGTCAATAATTGAATATGAAGAATCTTTAAAACTTTATCAAACAGTAAATGACAATCCATATACAGAGCCAGTTAATATTTATTCAAATATTGAAAATGGTATTGGCTTTGTTTGCGGCGTAAGTTCGTTTAGGCAAAATGTGAGTATTGAGTAGTTTGTTTCGCCGTTGTTTCGACTTCGCAACCACCTCAGACACATTTTCGATATTCCGATAAACTATTAATAATAAGGTAATAAGGTTAATGTTTTTGTTGATGTTTTCTATTAAGTTTGAACAAAGATAAGGTTTTAAATATAAACCTCTGTATAAAACCTTATATCGTTAAAACCTAAATAGCCTCATAATATGCACAAAAACAAACTCAAATATAAATCACAAAACCAATCAACTAATCAACTGATCAACCGATAAACTATTGATAATAAGGTTAATAATGCTATTATTGATGTTTTTATTAAGTTTGAACAAAAATAAGGTTTTTGAGATATAAACCATTTTGTAAAACCTTATATCGTTAAAACCTAAATAGCCTCATAATATGCACAAATGTTTTTTGGCGGGAAGTTTGCCAGCGCAGCAGCAAACTTCGTGACAAAAACAAACTCAAATATAAATCACAAAACCAATCAACCGATAAAGAGATTTTACCCTGAGCGGAGCGCTGTACTGCACTGTACTGCGATGTGCTGAGCTTGTCGAAGTGAGCTTGTCGAAGTGAGCTTGTCGAAGTGAGCTTGTCGAAGTGCGATGTGCTTAGCTTGTCGAAGTAAGCTTGTCGAAGTGCCGAAGGGAAACTGATACCTTAAATTGAAAAATCTAATAAACTGCTTTGTTTGCTCGATAAAACATTGTATCTTGACTGCTCATGATCATTTTTGAGTGTTATACTGGTTAAGATTTCATCTTTCTTCATTCATAATTTCTTCAATTTCATCTGCTTCGATAGGGATATTGCTACACATATCTATAGGGGTGTTAGCAACCATTATATCGTTTTCTATACGTATGCCAAATCCTTCTTTTTCGATATAAATTCCTGGTTCACAGCTTAGTATCATTCCTGTTTGCAAAACTGTATCTTTGTTGCCAACATCGTGTACATCTAAACCAATAAAGTGCGAAACCCCATGCATATAATATTTTTTGAAAGCTGGATTTTCGTCTTTTTGAGTTGCTATATCGAATTTGCTAATGAGTTTGAGTTTTAGAAGAGCTTCTTGTATTAGCATTTGTGCATCTAAATTTAATTGCCTTATTGTATTTCCTGGTAAAATCTTATTTTTTATTTGTTTATGTACATCTAATACTGCGTTATAAACTTCTTTTTGTCTTAAAGTGAATTTTCCTGATACTGGAATTGTTCTACTAACATCTGCAGCGTAGTGTTCTAGTTCTGCTCCAAAATCAAGTAGTAATAAGTCGCCTGCATTACAGATATTACGATTTGTGTTGTAGTGAAGTATATTATTGTTACTTCCAGATGCTGCAATTGTTGGGTATGCATAATCATTGGCTCCACGAGTTAAAAAACCTCTTAGTATTTCTGCTTCAACTTGATATTCATGAACTCCAGGTTTTAAAAATTTTAATACGTCCAAAAAAGTTTTACCAGTAATATCCATAGCTTTTTGCATAAGATTTTGTTCTATGGGAGATTTTATTAATCGTAAATCCATTGTAAGAGGATCAAGGTCTAAGATTTTACGATTTTTAATTTTAGATTTCACAGAACTAAGCCAGTTTGTAAATGCTGAATGTGAATATTGTATCCCTCTAATATTGCATTTATGAGAGAAGTAAAGATTATCAACTTTTTGTATCAATTCTTGAAATCTTTCATCAAATTTTTCTAAAAATTCAATATTGTCAATCCCCGATATTTCCATAGCTTCATTTTTGGAGTATTTATGTCCAATCCATGTAAGCATTTTCTTTGTAGGTTCAATAATAAAAGCAAATTCAGTGAATTTTACAGAATCATTTGCTTTGTGTAATAAAGTTATGGTGTTTTCTTGTTTTAACCCCGAGTAGTAAAACATATCTGAATTTTGCCGATACTTATAGTACTGATCGCCATTTTTTGGAAATTGTTCGGCTGAGAATAATACTATAAGTGAGTTAGGTAATGTCTTAAAAAATAGATTTTGTCGATTATTTGTAAAAAAATTGTTTTCTAAATTACTTTTCATAAAAATATTAATTTTGTATTTGTTAATGCAGACTGTAATAATTTTAGTTACTCTTACATGCTAAAAGTACATAAAATTTTTAATATATGTGTTAAGTCAAGTTAAATTGTTCGGTTTATTGAGATTGATTTAGCCCTCGCCTCTCGCTTGATTAACGTAATAACGCATTGTACAGTAAGTAATAATGCGGGTTATAATGCTGAAAAAAAGCTATAGTGCCTCTAAGTAGAGGCTTTCTGCATCTTTTACAGTGATTTTTTTAGGATTATTATTTAGTAGTCTAGATATTTTTATTACTTTTTGGGATAATCTTGGAATATCGGATTTGGATACTCCATAAAATCTTAGAAATCTACTTATTCTTAAATCATCAACCAATTTATCTAATTTAGCTAGTAATAACTCAGAAGCCGTACGATTTGTTATTCCCACTATATCTATTCCGATTGCTTTTGCGGCCTTTGCATACTTGTCTGGTGCTGCTGATAAATTGAATCTTAATACTGGTATTAACATAATTGAGTTTGCGAGTCCGTGAGGGATATTATATTCAGCTCCAATGGGATATGCAAAGGCATGAATTGCTCCCACACTGCTATTTGCAAAAGCTTTTCCGGCGAGCATACTGCCATATAGCATTTGAGTGCGAGCATTTATATTTTGCCCGTTACTAAAAGCTTCTGCAATATTATTGTATAAAATTTTTAGTGCTTCGAGAGCTAGAATATCGGTAAGTGGATTTGCCAAACGCGAGGTAAGAGCTTCTAGTGCATGAATAATAGCATCTAATCCACTAAATGCAGTAATGTCGGGGGGTAAGCTTAAAGTAATCTTAGGATCCAATATTGCGACATCAGCATATAACTTAGGGCTTACCAATCCATTTTTTGTTTGTTCTTTATTATCGCTTAATATACTTATATGAGTAACCTCAGATCCCGTTCCGGCAGTCGTAGGAATAAGTATTAGAGGTAATCTTTTTTGGGTAATTTCTGTTTTAGCCATTAGTTCTTTACATGTTTCGCCAGTAATTGAACTTATTGACACAATTTTGGCAATATCTAGAGCCGAACCTCCTCCAATCCCAACAATAAGTTCGCAATCTGTTTTAAGAGCCTCTTGGCTAGCAGCATCAGCTATTTCGTATCCTGGATCTGCTACAATGTTCTCAAAAACAAAATATTTAATACCTTTTTTTTGTAATTCTTTTGTTAATTTACTCCAAAAACTTAAGGTTTTAATTATTGGGTCGCAAATCAAAAAAACATTTTTTACTTGTAGTTTGTGAATTTCATTAGTTAATAAATTTATTGAGTTTTCTCCAAAAACAAGTTTTGGTGTAGATTGAAATACAAAATTTGTCATAATAATGTTATTTATAAGTAGTAAAAAAATATCGTTAAAAATAAAATACTGCAATTTTTTAAAAGATAATTTAAAAATAAGAAATTATTATTATAAAAACACTAACTTTGTCAGTTAATTATATTTTTTCTTGTGATATTATAGAAACGATATAAAAGATTGAGGTAAAAATAATTTTATACTACAGTAATGAAAAAAGGAACATTAATTTTATTTGTAATTCTACTCGGAGTTAGTGGATTTTCTCAGGAAGCAGATAGTGTTTTTCAAAGCCAACCTGAAATTCCGACGATTATATTAACCGATAATGATTTTGACGAAAATGAATCGCAAGACATTTCGGGTTTATTAAGCTCATCTACAGATGTTTTTGTAAATACAGCTGGCTATACATTTGGACAGGCTCGTTTTAGAATAAGAGGTTATGATAACCGAAATACTTTTGTACTAATTAACGGGATATATGTAAATGATGCAGAAACTGGACGACCTTATTATGGTAATTGGGGAGGTTTAAATGATGTGATGAGGAACAAAGTTGTTACACCAGGATTACTATTCTCGGATTATTCGTTTGGTGGAATTGGCGGAGTAACTAATATTATTACTCGTGCATCTGAACAAAGACCAGGTACAAGTATCTCGTACTCTGTAGCAAACAAGTCTTATCGTAATCGTGCAATGATAACGCATTCAACTGGACTAATGGATAACGGTTGGGCTTTTACTTTATCGGCCTCATCACGTTGGGCACAAGAAGGTTATGTTCGTGGTGCGTTTTATGAAGCCTACTCCTATTTTGTAGCCGCCGAGAAGAAAATTAACGACAAACATAGTATAGGATTAACTGTCATGGGCTCTCCTTCGAGACGAGGAAAATCTGGTGTAGGAACAGCCGAAATTTACGAATTATCAGGAGATAATTTTTATAATCCAAACTGGGGATATCAAAATGGAGTAATGAGAAATGCTCGGGTTGGAACATTTAATCAACCTCGTGCAATGCTTTCGCATTACTGGGAAATTGACCCAACAATGAAGTTAACTACATCGGCATCATATATGGCTGGTCGTGGTGGCTCTACTGCATTAAATTGGTATGACGCTGCTGACCCCAGACCCGATTACTATAGAAATTTACCGAGTTATTATGAGGGTGAAGATGAGCTAAAAGTCAATTATCTAACAGATATGTGGCAAAATAGTGAAACTTTCCGTCAGCTTGACTGGGATATGTTTTATGATGGTAATCGTAAAAACTTATATACAGTTGAAAATGTAGGTGGTGAAGCTGGAGTTAATGAAACCGGGAATAGAGGCAAATATATAATTGAGGATAGAAGATATGATCTTAAAAGATTTGACTTTGCAACATTATTTAGTAAAGAGTTAAGCGAAAAGTCAAAATTAGTCGCAGGATTTAATCAAATGTCAAGTGAAACACATAGCTACAAACTTGTTGAAGACTTATTGGGTGCAGACTGGTGGTTGGATATTGACCAATTTGCAGAACGAGACTTTAATGATCCTTATATTATTCAAAGCGATGTAGATAATCCTAACAATATTGTTAAAGAAGGCGATATCTTTGGATACGATTATTTAACAACTATTAATAAATCTAATGTGTTTGCACAGGCCGAAGCAAAACTTAGTAAAATAGACTTTTTTGGTGGGTTTGATCTTTCATATACCGAGTTTTGGAGAACAGGAAATATGAGAAATGGAAAATTCCCTGCGGCATCCTTTGGTAACTCACCTACTCATAAGTTTTTTAATTATGCCGTTAAAGCTGGTGCTAATGTTAAAATAACTGGAAGAAACTTTATATTATTAAATGCTTCTTATCGTACCGTCGCTCCTTATACGAGAGATGCTTTTGTTTCTCCACGTACTAGAAATCATGTTGTGGATAATTTAACTAGTGAGAAAATATATACAGGAGATTTAAGTTATTTTTATCGTTCACCGATTTTGCAAGCCAAGATAACAGGGTATTATACAAAATTTGAAGATGGAGTTGACTCTCATAGCTTTTATCACGATGAGTTAAGAACATTTGTTAATTATGCAATGACAGGAGTTGACAAAGTGCATTATGGTGGAGAATTAGGCATTGAGGCAAAAATTACCCCAACTATCTCGGCTAGTTTTGTTACAGGATACGGAAAGTATTTATACGACAGCCGACCACTAGTAACAATTACACAAGATAACAGCTCCGAAATTCTTGCTGAGAACAGAACAGTTTATATCGAAAACTACCATGTTGGTTCAATGCCGGAGTTTGCTGCCTCATTAGGTGGAAAATACAATGCTCCAAAATATTGGTTTGTAGGGGTAAATGCAAACTATTTTGCAGAAAGTTATATTAACTTAAATCCAGAAAAACATACTGCTGAGGCATTAGACATTTATGTAGTAGATGATCCTCAAATTTCTAGTATTCTCGAACAAGAAAAACTTGATCCAGGGTTTACACTCGATATTTGGGGAGGAAAATCATGGAGAATAAATGAATATTCAATTGGATTCACTTTGAGTGTTAATAATATTTTAGATAATACAGATTTAATTACTAATGGTTTTGAACAATACCGATTTGACCAATCAGATATTAACAAATTTCCAAATAAATATTTCCACCTTTATGGTAGATCGTATTTCTTAAACGTATATTTCAGATTCTAATTTAAAATAATAATAAAATGAAAAAAAGATATATTATACTTATTGTAGCTGTTTTTATTACTCCTTTTCTTATGACAAGTTGTGATGAGGAACTTGATACACCGCCAATAGCTACTGTAGATGAAAACAAAGTGCTTACAATTGCAGATATCTACCAAATGCGAATAGATAGTGGCGATAATTATATGATTAAAGATAATTATATGCTTTATGCAACCGTTACAATGGATGATTTTGAAGGCAATATTTACAAAGAAGCTTATGTGCAAGATACTTCAGCAGGCCTAAATATTTATAAGTTAACCTATCCTGAAACTGTTAAAGTTGGAGACTACATTCGCATAAATCTAAATAGAACCTATATTAAAGATTTCAGTGGAAAAATTGAACTTATGTTTGATAGTATTTTAGACTCCGACAAAAATATTGTTGTTCAACATGCTAATGACCCTATAACTCCCGTTCCAGTAAGTATTGCAGATGTTGAAACTGGCGATTATGAATCTAAACTAATTGAAATTCAAGGAATTCAATTTGTTGATAGTGAATTAACAAACACATATTATAATCCACTAGGGTCAGTACCTTTTGACCAGAATAGGCTAGCTGAAGACAGTACAGGGAGAACAATAATTATCAGAACAAGCGAATATGCTGATTTTGCAAATGATACTGTTCCTCAAGGTAGTGGTAAGATGGTTGCAATAGCTACAAAATATCGTTATTCGGGCGGTGATGTGGTTTGGCAATTGTTAGTAAGGTCAATAGACGAGGTTGATATGACAAATCCAAGATTCTAATTAAAATTATAAAAACATTATAAAACATAATATCGTGAGAAAAACTTTAATAATAAACGGTTTAATTATAGCAAGCTTAATTCTTGTTTTTAATAGTTGTATTCACAACGAATTTGAGGAGCCACCTGTAAGTACAATTCCAGTAGGAGCAGTGTTAACCATACAAGATTTATATAATATATATAATAGTGATAGTGTTAACAAAACTAATTACAAATTTATCGATGATTTCTCAGTTTATGCTGTTGTTACAATGGACGATAAATCAGGAAATATTTATAAATCTGCTTATGTGCAAGATGCTAGTAATGCAATTAATTTACACTTATTGTCATCTGGAGGTTTGTATGAAGGAGACTCTGTACAGATTTATCTTAAAGACTTAGTGCTTGGAGATTATAGAGGCACAATGCAGCTTGACTCTGTTGATGTTGATGATAATATTGTAAAAGTGTCAACATTAAAACATAAGACTCCGGAAACGCTTACTCTTGCTGAAATAAACACTGACCAGTTTGTTGCCAAGTTAATAAAACTAGAGAACGTGCAATTTATTAATGAGGAGTTAGGTAAAACTTTTGCAAATAAAGAAGACCTTATCACAGAAAACAGAACTTTAGAAGATGAGTTTGGTGGGACAATTCTAGTTCGCACAAGCGGATATGCCGGTTTTGCAGGAAATAAAATTCCAGAAGGTAGAGGCTCAATAGTTGGTATCTTAGGTAAGTATAATGACGATTATCAGCTATATATTCGTAGTTTAGGGGAAGTGAATTTTAATATGAACCGTTTTGGTGTTTATGATACAATTTTTAATGCCAACTTTACTGGTATTGAAGATGTAACACCAGTTGATATCGAAAATTGGGAAAACTACTCAGAAGTTGGATCAATTTCATGGATGGGGGTTAGTGGCGGAACAAATGAGTCAGTAAATATAATTGGAGATGGATTAGAAAATAAAACATGG
>JAQUBO010000207.1 GCA_028686735.1 Bacteroidales bacterium | reverse complement strand
TTGAAGCGGCCATTACTCCCAAAACCACCGCCATTTTGCCGGTGCATGTGTATGGAAACCCCTGCAAAGTAAACCGCATACAGGAAATTGCCGACATTTACGGGCTGAAAGTAATTTACGATGCCGCACACTGTTTTGGAGTAAAACACCTGGGCCAGGGTATTTGTAACTTTGGAGACATATCCATTCTTAGTTTTCACGCCACCAAAGTGTTTAATACCATGGAGGGCGGCGCCATTGTATGCCACGATGCCGCCACAAAAAAACGCATCGACTACCTCAAGAACTTTGGCTATGCAGGTGAAACTACAGTGATGGCGCCTGGCATTAATTCAAAAATGAATGAAATGCAAGCTGCTTTGGGTTTGGTACAGTTAAAACACTACCATGAAAACATTGAAAAACGGAAAATCATAGCGGATACTTACCGTAAAGAACTTTCAGGTATCAAAGGCATTTCATTTTTACCTATACCCGAAAACACCGAAAGCAACCATGCCTATTTTCCTATCTTTGTTAATGAAAAGGAATACGGCATGAGCCGCGACCAGTTATACGAAAAGCTCAAACATAACAACATATTTGGGAGACGTTACTTTTATCCGCTCATTAGCGAATTTTCAATGTACAAAGGATTAGATTCAGCAAAACCATCTAACCTGATCGAAGCAAATATAAAAGCTGATAAAGTAATCTGCTTGCCTATCTACCCAGACTTGGCACTTAAATACTTAAACCATATAGTTGAACAATTAAAAACTAAATAAAGTATGTTCAAAAACATCCTTGTAGTCACTGACAATTTATACATGTGCACAAATTTTCAACAAGTTTTTGAAGATCTATCTTTTAAAGGTGTTCGTATTTCTTTTGCCATAAGCCCTTTTTCGGATAAAAATAATTTTGAAAACAGATTGAAATTTTCAGTTTCTGTATATGATCTAAAAAATGACAAACACGTAAAGACAATATGTGAAAATTATGATCTGGTTTTTTCAATACATTGTAAACAAATTTTTCCAAAAGAGTTAGTAAACACAGTGAAATGCATTAACGTTCATCCTGGTTATAACCCGATAAATAGAGGATGGTATCCACAAGTGTTTTCAATTTTATATGATATCCCAATTGGTGCTACAATCCACGAAATTGATGAAAAATTAGATCATGGAAATATTATTGACAGGGAATTTGTTGAAAAAGAAATTGTTGACACTTCATTAACTTTGTACAATAAAGTATTGAAAAAGGAAATCTTTTTATTGAAAAAAAATCTCCCCTCGATTATTTCAAATTGTTACTCAACAATAAAACCAGAAAATGAGGGTAAATTATTTATGAAAAATGATTTTAAAAATTTATGTGAAATTGACTTGAAACAATTAACAACCGCAGAAGATCTAATAAATAAGTTTAGAGCATTGACACATAACGATTATAAAAATGCATTTTTTATAGACCAAAAAACAAACAAAAAAGTTTTTATTTCAATAAACCTTGAATATGGCGAATAAGACTAAAATTTTACATTTATACAGTGATGAAAAATTTTATAATTTTATAAAACTCACCTTCAATATTGATGAACTATCGAATACATATTTAAACCTTTCAGAAAACAACTCAAATATTAACATAGATGATTATTCAGCTATTATAGTACATTATTTGGACACACTTAGTATAAATTTTATAAAGCAACATGAAATTGTACAACCTATTGTCTGGTTTTTTTGGGGTGGTGATGGTTTCAGTTTGGGAAAGTTTACATATCTATTCTTAGAAAATAAAACAAAAAAAGCTAGAATAAAACTAGCATTTCAAAAAAGCTTTGTATTTGGGATTAAACAAATTATTAAATTAATATATCCAGAGCTACTAGATTACCAAAAATACACTAAACATAAAATTAACATAATTGAAAAATTCAGACTTATAGTTCCCATTATGCCTGGTGATTATGATATATTAAAGAACAAATATCAAATTACACCTCCAAAGCTTCACCTTAATTATGCAAATCCATTGTTCTCGTACAAAATATTCCCTAAAACAAATGGTACAAACATACTTCTCGGGAATTCAGCCAGCTATACCAATAACCACATTGAAGCAATTGATTGGTTAAAAAAGAAAAAGCTTAATAGTAGGAAAGTAATTATCCCATTAAACTACGGAGACAAACAACTTGCTTCACACATAAAAAAATATGCAATAAAAGAACTTGGAGCTGAAAACGTTATAATACTCGAAGAATTTTTACCATTTGAGGATTATAATAAAATTGTCATGTCTTGCAATGTGTTAATAATGAATCATAAAAGACAACAAGCTTTGGGAAATATTGTTCAAGCTCTACTCACAGGTGCCCATATATATTTTAATAAAAATTCAACCATCTACAAATACTTAAAAGAAAATAATGTTATTTGCAGTGATATTTCTTGTTGCAATAGTATTAGAGCATTAGAGGCAAATGAACAAGAATTAAATAGAAAAAAAGCTAATGAATTATTTGGGCCAGAAAGGCAGCATAATAAAGTTCGGGAAATGATTCAATTTTTAACAAAGCAACAAGATGTCTCTTCGCAAAACAGCCATTTCAGGTATTAAATGGACCACCGCCGGAACTATTGGCCGCTCATTGTTCCAGTTACTGCAGGTTTCTATTTTAACCCGCTTTCTGCCCAAAGAAGCTTTTGGCTTGGTGGCCATGGCGTTGTTTGTGGTGCAGTTTTCCAATATTTTTGTCGATATGGGCATGACCTCCGCCATCCTGCACCGGCAAAATGCCACCAAAAATGAATACAGCAGCATTTACTGGCTTAATATTTTTATTTCGTTGTTCCTTTACGGCATCCTGTTTTTTAGTGCTCCGGTAATAGCCCGTTTTTACAATGAACCCGAACTACGAATGCTGGTTCCCATACTCGGTACCAACCTTTTGTTAATGGCAAGCGGCCGACAGCACCGCACCATTATGCAAAAACAATTTCAGTTTAAAGCCATTGCCATAACCGAGTTATCATCTTTTTTTCTGGGGCTGATTGCAGCAATTATACTGGCCATAAACAATTTTGGGGTATATAGCCTTGTTTATTCAACCTTATTGGCCGCTTTTATTTCAAACAGTTCATTCCTTATACAAAACCTGCGCTTAAACCCAATACGTTTACATTTCAGGTTAAAAGAAACCAAGCCCTTCCTCAAAATTGGGGGCTTTACCATGGGCAGCACCCTGCTCGATTTCTTTTCACGCGAAATTGACGTACTCATTATTGGTAAAATGCTGGGAGCTGAAAGTTTGGGGGTATATAGCTTAGCAAAGCAAATTGTCAGGAAACTATTTTCAGTAATCAACCCAATTATAATAACGGTATTAAGCCCCTTACTTTCATCCATCCAAAAAGAAAAAGAACGATTAAAAGCTACCTATCTAAAAGTTATAAAATACTTAGCTTACATTAATTTTCCTATATATGTTTTAATAATAGTAGCTTCAAAAGAGATTCTACAAATTGTTTATGGAGCAGCTTATGCCGAATCATACGTTATCTTAGCTTTTTTGGCTTTTGCTTATTGCTTGGCAGCATTATCAAACCCGGTAGGAAGTTTACAAATTGCAACCGGAAGAACAGATATTGGATTCAAGTGGACTATTTTGAGAGTAATAGTA
Organism: Bacteroidales bacterium; assembly: GCA_028686735.1. Lineage (GTDB taxonomy): Bacteria > Bacteroidota > Bacteroidia > Bacteroidales > ML635J-15 > Bact-19. Next base: position 2,411 of record JAQUBO010000207.1, on the reverse strand, counting down.
ACTCCTCCGGTTATATTTGTCGGTACATTAATAAATATTGAAGCAGTTGCTGCATTTTATGCATCGCTATCGTTACTATTTGTCATCCCATTATGGTATATCCTACTTAAACCGTTGGCTAATATTAAGCTTAAAGAATACTTAAACCAATTTTATAAACCGCTATTATTTTTCCTGGGGGCTACCCTGATTATTTACTTGTTAGGCGACAAAACTGAAATCACGAACAATGTAATTACAAATGCAATTATAAAAGTCAGTATTACTGTTGTAGCTTTTGCTATTTTTATCTTTTCTTTTGATAAAAAATCTGTTCTTGAAACGTATAACCTGTTTATATCAACCATTAAACGAAACAAATAATGTCATCATTTATATTAGATATTCAAACGAATGTAAAACCCGGTAATAGTAATCAAAAGAGATTCTCACTGGATTACAACACGTCTGCAAAGTTTCAAAACGACAAAATAAATTGTGAAAACGATGATTTTTACCTATTGCTTGATGGTATTGTATTGAATAAAAAACAGCTATTAGAAAAAAGCATTCAAACAAATTGGGCTGAATATCTTATAGAACAATATCAAAAAAAAGGCAACCAGTTTTTCAAACATTTAAAAGGTTCGTATTACGGTTTTCTGTTTGACAAAACAGAAAACAAATGGATTGTTTTTACCGACCACATCAGCAGTAAACCCATGTACTATGCCCAATACAACAACCATATTGTATTTTCAAACAACTACACCGGTCTGGTTAATCATTTAAAAAAGAAGGGTGAAAAAGTTTCGTTAAACGAACAAGGCGCCTACCTGCTTCTCTCGTATGGTTATGTATTTGAAGATATTACCAATACCAATGAAATCAAACGCCTGATGGTTGGATATTCTGCTCTTGTTCAAAATAACAAACTGAACTTTGAGAAATTTTATACATTAACCAACACTCCAATTGACATTTCGGAAAACGAAGCCATTGAACAAATAGACAAACGATTTAGAGAAGCGGTACAATTAGCCTTTGAAAAGGACAAAGAATATGGCTACAAACATGTAGCTGCATTAAGCGGGGGACTCGATTCACGCATGACTGTGTGGGTAGCGCACGACCTGGGTTATACCGACCAGCTCAACCTTACCTTCTCGCAAAGCAACTACCTCGACGAAACCATTGCCAAACAAATTGCCGCCGATTTAAAACACGAATGGCTGTTTAAGGCACTTGACAACGGGAATTTTCTGAAAAACATAGATGAAACAACACAAATAACAGGAGGCAATGTACTTTACTATGGTTTAGCTCATGGTTTAAGTTTATACAACTACCTAAATTTTGATAATTTAGGGATAATGCACTCGGGTCAATTGGGCGATGTTGTTATTTCAACATTTTATTCAACGTTAAATAAAAATAAGCAATTCTCATTTGGAGATGGTGCTTATTCCAAAAAAAATTTGTCAACAATTAAATCTTTTAGCTTTAAAGAAAATTACCCCAACGAGGAGATTTTCAAAATGTATATCCGGGGTTTTTACGGGGCAAATCAGGGTTTGTTTGGCATTATGAATTATACCGAAACCTACTCCCCTTTTTATGATATTGATTTTATGGAATTTGCATTAAGCATTCCGTTAAAGCTGCGTTTTAATCATCGTTTGTATAAAAAATGGATAAATACAAAATATCCGAAAGCTGCAGAGCATATATGGGAAAAAGACAAGGTTCCTGTAAATTATCGATATTGGATTAATATTAAAGGAAGAAAAATACCACTCAGCCAATTACCAATAAAAATTTTATCAAAATTGGGCATTGCAAAATATGGGCTCAATACAAAAAACAATATGAACCCGCTGGAATATTGGTACAATACCAATCCGGAACTCAAAAAGTTTATGGATGGTTATTTTAATGAAAACATTCAGTTGTTGAATGAATACCCTCAACTTAAGAAGGATTGCGAAGTGTTATATTCTTCGGGCAAAAGAAGTGAAAAGGTGCAGGTGTTGTCACTCTTGGGTTTTACAAATACAATGAAACATGATTAGCTTTATAATTATTGGCCGCAACGAAGGCTGGAAATTCACAAAATGCCTGCAAAGTGTATTTGAAACCATTGAGTACAACAAGCTCAAAGATGCAGAAGTCATTTATGTTGATTCAAAATCAACTGATGACAGCCTAAAGCGAGCTAAAGCATATAAACAAGTAAAAGTTTTTCTTATTACAGGTGAATGCAATGCAGCCATTGCCCGGAATATTGGGGCGAAAGAATCTAAAGGGGGCATACTGTATTTTATTGATGGGGATATGGAAATTGAAAAAGATTTTCTATCTCATGCGATTATCAATAATCAACTAAGATATGATTGTTTTACAGGGCATTTAGATGATTACCTTTACGATAT
>JAQUBO010000040.1 GCA_028686735.1 Bacteroidales bacterium | reverse complement strand
CCCTGAAAATGCTCATTCAATATTGGAATTAATTCATTACTTTTGCTTTCATCTTTGGTAGTCATATACATTAGTTTTAAAAGTTACTATTTATTGTCTAATGTATTGATTGCCAGAGTTTTATGCAGGAGTTTTTAGCATTATTTATTAATAGTGCATTGTTAATAAGTATTTGATTTATAATTGATTAAGAATTTTTGTCATGTACTAAGAAATAAATGTTATATTTGTATTTAATTTATGTTGGATTTAATTTTCCTAATGAACAATAGATTTCATACTTTATATTTTGAGGCAACACGTAATTGCAATTATTCTTGTAATTATTGTTCAACAGGGTCTTCAAAATTTAAAAAGTATCCAGATTTACCCTTCGAAATAATCGTTGAAAGAATTTTTAAACCAGCTTGGGATATAGGAACACGATTTATTGATTTTTCTGGTGGTGAGTTCCTTTTAAGGAAAGATCATATTCAAATTATTTCTACTGCTGTGGCAATGGGATTCTCTATTGGAATTGTTAGCAACGGTAGTACATTAAATGAAGAAAAGCTTAAAGAGTTAAAAGATATTGTTGGCGAATCTCTAATTATTTCACTTGGGATAAATTCATTTGATAATGATAATATTGACACACGTGATACTTCAGCAAATTCTGTTTTAAAAACTATTGATAGGATTAATAAGTTTGCTCTAAAGATCAATATGTGTGTAACAATAGGTCAGTTTAATGCTGAAACTTTTGCTGATACGGTTGAAAAAATTAAAGAAATGTATTTGCCATATAATAGAATCCCTTTTGTCATTCGCAATTGCAATGCAACTAACTTGATGTTTGACAAGAAGATATTGAAAGAAAAGTTCCATCCTGTCCTTAGAAAGTCATTTAATGGACAAATTAGTTATGTTCCATATATGCTTCCTCCAGATGTTTATAAAAGCATCACAAAGACTGATTTTAGTACTAATCAATTTCCACTTAACCCAAGTGTTGGATGCTGGATAGGTTCATATTATGCTATAAATCCTGAAGGTGAAGTGTCGCCTTGTCCACTTTTTGCTGACCAAATTAGTGGGGGAAATATTATTAAGGAAAGTCTGCGAGAAATTTTATTTGAATCTGAACTTTTTGTAAAAATAACTGATAGAAATAATTTTAAAGGGAAATGTGGTAATTGTAAATATACCAACACTTGTGGCGGTTGTCGAGTTATGGCATATTATTTAACTGGAGATGTCTTTAACGAAGACCCTACTTGCTTTCTCAATGATTTAAGCCCATTAGAACAACTCGAAATAGAAAATGAAACAATAAAAAGTTTTAAAAATTTTGTTAGAATGTCGAAAGTACGTGATTTATTAAAAAATAGCAATTTATGAAAAATGATAATCCATATGTGTTAATTCTTGGCGGCTCGGGGAGCATTGGATTAGCTTGTGCAAAAGAGCTGTCTTTGAGAAATTATAATTTAGTTATTGTTCATAGGGATTCAAGATCGGCAAATAAATATGCTCAACACGAATTTGAAGTTATACGTGAATCTGGAACAATATTGTATGATATTAATGCTAATATAAATGCTGAGGATACATTTGAAAAACTATTAAATATATTGAAAGTTAATAATATCAATAGATTGCACGCGTTTATTCACGCTTCTGCAGATGCAAATCTTGGTAATATTTTGAATCCAAATTCTGAACTCTCACACGATGATTTTATTCATACATTAAATTCGATGAGCATCAGCTTTGTTGTATGGGCTAAAGGTTTAATAGAAAAAAGACTATTATCTGAGAATTCAAAAGTGGTAGGATTTACCAGCGAAGGCAGTTCTAAGGTTTTAAAAAAATATGTTGCCGTAGGTATGGCTAAATCTGCTCTTGAAGCGGCTTGTAGATACATGGCGATAGAATTTGCACCGTTAAAAATTAATGTTAATTTAATAAATGCTGGTATTATAATGTCGAGATCTGTTAATATTCTCGATAAACATAATGATTTTATTAATGAGGCAATAATAAGAAATCCGAGTGGTCGTTTAACTAAACCTGAAGATGTATCGAAGGTAATGGCTTTTTTATTGTCTGACGATAGTAATTGGATTACAGGTCAAATAATTACTGTTGATGGTGGCGAGCAATTAGTGGCGATTTGATATTTCGACTTGTTTTTTTTGTTGTATAATTGAAATTAAAAATAGTGAAAAGTGAAAAAGTTATAGTTCTGTTTTATCCACTTGTTGACCCTGACAGGCAAATTCCAAATTTGCCTTTTTCAGTTCTTAATATCGCTAGAATGATTGACGGCTTATCACTAGATGTAATTATTATTGACGAAAGAATTATTCCTGATTATGAGCAGAAGTTACTCAAAATAAAAGATGATATCCTTTTGGTTGGGGTAAGTGCTATGATAGGCTATCAAATGGTGTCAGGGAAGAAGTTTTCTTTGTTTTGTAAAAATGTTTTGGATGTCCCAGTGGTCTGGGGAGGATGGTTTGTAAACGTTTTACCCGAAATTGCACTAAAAGAGAGTTTTATCGATTTTGTTGTACATGGACAAGGAGAATACCCATTTAGAGAACTCGTTATTGCAATATTAAATCATAAGGAATATGATAAAATCAATGGAATAGGGTTTAACGATAGTGGGAGAATTGTAGTTAATCCTCAACATCAGATTTCAGACGAAAAACAATTTCCAAAAATTGATTTTAGCTTAATTGATATTAAAAAAATTGCTGAAATAAATAAAAGTGACCATAATAGTTTTGGAAGTATAAATTATATTGCTACAATTGGTTGTCCTTATAACTGTACCTTTTGCTGTTTAGCAACAGTTTGGGGGCAAAAAACATATAGCAAAGATGTTTCTGTTATATTATCAGATATTAAGAACTTTTATGAGAATCATAATATTCGTAAAATTTCATTTGACGATGACCATTTTTTTGGGAAAAGGAATTTTGTAATCGAATTATGCACCCGAATTGTGGACGAAAATATTGATATAGAATGGGAGGCAAATGCGCATATTGGTACATTCCTTAATAATTATTCAGATGAAGATATAATATTAATACGTAGGTCAGGATGTCGTTCGATTAGATTTGGTGCTGAATCTGGAGATCAAGAAGTGCTCACTACTATAAAAAAGAAAATTAAGGTCGATAATTCTTTTCAAGTGGCTGAACTTCTCAAAAAACATCATATAAAATTTGTAATGTATATTATGGTTGCATTTCCATGGAATCCAGATAAAGATTTTAAACTCACACTAAATATGGTTGGGCAGGCTAAAATTATTAATTCTGATTTGGAAGCAGGGATTAATTTTTTTGTGCCATTGCCGAAAACACCACTTTATGCCGAAGGTATAAAGTATGGATTTAAAGCATTTGAAGATTTTCAGCAAATTGTAGATTTTATCGCGACCGACTATTCAGCTCCTTGGTGGAAAAGAAATTATCGCGAAGAATTACATGATTTCTTGTGGCTTTATTTTAAATATGCAAATCCAAAGCACTATAAATCAAAGGATAAAAAAATTAAATTTATAAATTACATAGTTAATAAAGCTTTTTATCCAATTTGTGTTTTAAGATTAAAGTTTAATTTTCGAAAGGTGAGAATTGACGCTCGTTTTTATTTTTTGTTAAAAAGATTGTTTAATTGGATTACTTTAAATAAATACGCTGATGATAGAGAAGCTATGGCAAGAACTAGATCTTGGCGCAGATAACACTAGTACCTTCCAGCTTGTAAGAATCTGTCTTTTATTGATTCAAAGTCCCTAATCCTAAATTCTGAAATTATTCTGTCAACTGGTGCTGAACCAAAATATCTTAAGGCTTTTATACTTGTATCTTCTGAAACAGACTCATTCACTAACTTATGAATTATATCAGATATTTCTTTATGTGAGAAGGGATATGAATGTTTAAAGCCAATACTGTCCTTTTCTATGAACTCGTGAACTTTGTTTAAGAAATTTTGTATTAGTTCGGTTAAGCTCATTTCATTAATTCCCAGTTTTTCGTTTTCTATAGATTCATTTAGCCATCTTTCAATTTGATTTATTAAATCCTTTATTCTTTTTGAATTAGTGATTTTAATGTATGTATCATCATGTAAAACAAAATTAGATCTAAAATATGTCAAAATCTCTTTTAATTGTATCGATGGTAAATTCCATAGAGAACAATCCGGAGGATAGAATACAGTATTATACAAAAAAGGAATTTCAAGTCTATTAAGAAACTCTGCTAATTTAGGTAAATCATGCCAGTTTTGTTGCATAGCGCAAGTTTTAATATTAAAGTCTGTTGATTTTTGTTTACAATATGCATGAAAGTACTTCAGATTTTCTAAAAAAACGCTAAGGTTGCCACCAATTCTTATTTTTTTGTAAATTTCAGAATCGATAGCATCGAGCGATAAAGTAATATTAAAGTTTAATCTATTTAAATAGTGTTTAACTTTTTCGTTATTAACATTTCCATTTGTGGTAACAGATAGACGGATATTTGGATTTAATTCAATTATCATATCCCAAATTCTATAGAATTCGATTCCAACAAATGGCTCTCCGCCCGAAAATGAAGCCTCCTTTAGATAAGGGATGAATTCTTTGAGTTGTTCGTAAAATTGATCATCATAGGGTCTTTGTATTTTGGCTTTTTGTTCTCTTAAGTGTCGTACTTTTTCGGAAAATTCTCCATTGCACATGATGCACTGTAAATTGCATTTTTCGGAAACTTGAAAATCCATACTAATGGGATATTTACCTTTTTGCTCAGGAAGGAAATCATATCTCGACAGGCCAGCAGCAAAAAAATTTCTATTTTCAAGATTTCTTTTACAGTCATAGCAACCGTAGGACAGATCATTATTTTTAATATGGTTTCGTAGTGTTTTTGCTTTGTCACTAAACCAAATGCTTTTTATCGTGTCTTGCGGATATTTCCCTAATGGAAACATTTTGTTATACCAACAAGCTAGGACATCCCCAGAATGAGAAAAACATAATGTCTTAAAAGGAGCGTGACAGAGTAATTTTTGCTTTGATTTGGGTCTAAAGCTATTGTATTCTCTTACTATAGTTTTGTCAACCGAATTCCATTTATTTTTTTTCTTAAAAATCATGTAGATTGTTTATTGTTGATAATTAAACATTTTTAATTTAATAAAAAATCGATCAATGCTATTGTGTTTTAATTCTGATATAATGATTTCTCTTGGGAAACTTAATAAATTTTTTAATATTGTTGCAAATTCAAATGTTGAGATAGATGGATTATCCAATAATGATATAATTGTTTTAAACTCTATTTCGTTTTTTTCTCCTAAATAATTTTTAAATACAACTATTGTGTCTTCTAAAGTTAATTTACTTATGGATGCTAGTTTTGACTCTCTATATATCGCTGATTTTTCAAGGTTTTGAACTTGTGTTTTGAGATTGTGAAATGCTAAATTGTTTTGCCTTTCACAATCCGATTTTGATGATAGTTTAATACTAGAATAGTACTTATGAATTTTCCCTAATTTTTTGCTACTTAGTATCCACAATGATTCCTGAGGAGGAAAGATTATAGTATGGAAAACAAGTCGAATGTTTCTAGAATTACAGTAAGTTAAAATATCTGGGATTTCGAACCAATTGTACGGCATAGGACACACATTAATAAAGAAAATCGAATTATTTTGCTTTGAATATTCATAAAATATTTTCATATTTTTAATTACAACATCAAAATCAGCGTTCTTTCTTATTTTTGAATATGTATCTTTTTTAAGAGAATCAATTGATACGGCAATAGAAAAATTAGCTCGTTTTAATAAATTTGCAATTCTTTCGTTGAAAATCGTTGCATTTGTTAGGACTGTGATTCTAGTACTTGGGTTTATTTCTGCAAATAATTCCCATATTTTATAGTATATTGGGATAAGAAAAGGTTCACCACCACTAAATCTTGCTTCAACAAGATGTGGGATAAAATCTTTTAATTGTAATAAAAAGTTCTCATCATAAACGCTATTATTTTTTTTGAGTTTTTCTCTATTTATTAGAATTTTCGATGAGTTTTCTCCACTACACATAACACATTCTAAATTGCATGTATTATCTAGTTCGAAATCAAACATAACTGGATATCTTTTTTTTAATTCTTCATGTAGATAGTCATAATGAAATGCTCCAGTTAAATTATACAATTTATTTTCAATTCTACTTTCACAAATATCACAACCTAAATCAAATTCTTGCTTTTTTAGATGGTTCCTTAATGCTTTAATTTTATCTCCACTCCATGCTTCTTTAATTGAGGTGTTAGGATATTTGCCGAGTGAGTATCCTCTATTGTAGCAACATGCTAGAATATTACCCGATTGAGAAAATCGCAAAGAAGTGAAAGGTGCGTAGCAAACATATTTTAACTTTTTACGATTATTAGCTTCATTATATTCTTTGATGAATTTCTTGTCGATCATTTTTTTAATTGTTTTGTAAATAAATAATTAATAAAAGTAGATCTAGTAAGTTTCAAAATCAGATATGTCCCTGTTCACTATCTTACCTGGCTTAATATAAACATTTTTCCCAATTGAAACTCCAGGCAAAACTATCGAGTTCGCTCCAATATATGTTTCATCTCCAATAATACAAGGCCCAATGATTGAACAAAGAGGACTAATATTGACAAAATTGCCTATTTTAACTTTATGTCCGATACTAGTATTGTTATGAATTAAGCATGAATCGCCCATACTTACATCGTACGAAATAGCAACTCCAGGTTGTATTACAGTTGCACTTTCAATTATTGAAGACATAAAAAGTTTGTTGTCCCATATTATGTTTGCCGGAATTCCACCTAATTTTAAAAACCTTTCAAAAACCTTCTTTCTACGACGTGGATGTCCAATGCCAATGCAAAACTTAGGGTCAATTAACATATGTGCAATTAGTGATTCTTTGTCGTTAACAACTTGGTATTTCCCAAAGACAACCTTATCACTATTCAGATTGTCATCATAAAAAATAATTTCATGCTCATAATTTAAATTGATAAGCATGCCTAAAATCTCTTTTCCAGCCGAACCACATCCTACAATAATCATAACTTATAGAACTCGTTAATAGTAGTACAAATATAATCAATTTCTGAAATCGATAACCCTAGATAAATTGGAAGACTGAGTACTTGTGTTTTTAAGAATTCACTGTTTTTAGTTGAATGTTTAACAAAATTGAATTTTGATAGTAGTGGTTGTTCGTGCAAAAGAACATCGTAATGTATTCGTGTCTCGATGTTATTCCTTTTCAAATAATTACTTAATAAATCTCTTTCTTTACACATTATTATAAGTTTATGGAAAGATGAGAGTTGAGTTTTATCAGGGAGAATAAACTGTATGTATTTATTGTCTTTTAAAATTTCTAAATACCGATGTGCAATATTATTTGTTTGTTTGATAGTAAAATCCAATTCATCCAATTGCATACTTATCAGTGCAGCATTTAAAGCTGGAATTTTGCTGTTATAACCTAGTTCATCAAATTGGTTAATTTCATTTCGCCCGTGATGCACCAACTTAGTAAGTTTTTTGAGATAATCTAGATTGTCGGTTAAAATTGCTCCTCCTGTACCGAATGCAGAAACAATTTTTGTTGGATCAAAGCTGATACAACTTAAATCTCCTTGTTTCGCTCCTGGTGTCGAATGAGTACATGATCCCAATGCTTGAGCAGAATCTTCAATTACTGCAATTCCTTTTTTTTGAGCTACATTAGTTAATAATGAGATATCTTGCGATATGCCAAATAGCTGAACGTAAATTATTGCTTTAGTTTTGTTTGTGAAGTATTTTTCTATCTCCGAGAAGTTCATTGAGAACGAATTTTCAGTAGTGTCGATAAATACAGGGGTTGCTCCACACATTAAAATTGGGCTCAAACTAGCTATATAGGAAAATGATGTTAGAATTACCTCATCACCCTTTCCAACACCTGCCGCTACAAGTGAAAGAAATAGCGCATCGGTACATGAAGAAGTTGTTATCGCATATTTTCTATCACATATTTTAGCTAATTGTTCTTCAAGTTTTTTCACCTCATTATCTCTAATATAATGTCCAGAAGATAAGATTTCATCCGCCTTTGCAAGTATGCTTGGTTTGTGATCTTTGTAGAAACTATTAAATTTATTGAACTCTATTTTCATCGACTTCTTTAATTTTTTATATGTTTTATTGAAATTGGAACGTTTAGATAGCCCATAAGCTTTTTTATCCCGTATTCGCTTTGGAAAATTGTTTCCAAAATATTTCTGTAATTTATTAAAACTTTATTGTTTTCCGTAGAAATCAATATGTCAAATAATACTCGAATTTCATTAAAAGTGTTAGCTGGTATGCAAATTATTAGCTCTGCCTCATTTACTTTTTCTGATTTCTCTATTTTAACAAACTGTGAAACAATTGCATTGCCTTGAGTATCTTGAATTACCAATATCAAATTAAAATCTTGTGGACTAAAGTAGCGGTAACTAATTTTTAAATTAATGTCTTGATCACAAAATACTTTTACTTCATTCGATTTATTAAAGACGGCGAAATGCGTTAAATCAAAATTTGCTGTCGAAGTGTCGATGTCGCAACTTTTTATTCGAGATAAATCAACCTCATTTAAATAGTTTAATTCACTTTTAAAATCGTTGTTGTTTATTAAACTAATTAGTTTCCTATATTCGACGATTGTGTCGTTAGCATTACCATAGAAGAAAATATTCGCTTTGTTTAAAAGAAGCATATTGTCGCAAAAATGATAAATTGACTTAGGTGTATGTGTAACAATCAATACTGTCGCACCTAAATATTTTATTCTATCAATTTCTCCAATCGCCTTATCCTGAAAAGCTGCATCCCCAACACTCAAAATTTCGTCAAACAAATAAATGTCTGCTTCGATATTTATGATTATCGAAAAAGCTAACCTCATGTACATTCCTGAGCTGTAGTGCTTTACTTCAGTATCTATAAAATCGGGAAAGCCAAACATTTCGATTATTTTGTCTAGTTTGGAAAGAATCTGCTTTTTACTCAACCCATACAACTGTCCCGATAAAAATATGTTCTCATATCCCGATAACTCCGGCTGGAAACCTATCCCGATTTCTAATATCGAAGCTACTTTCCCAAATATCTCTACACTTCCGCTTGTTGGTGGCGTTACTTCGGCTAATATTTTTAAAAGAGTGCTTTTGCCTGCGCCATTTGGTCCGATAATTCCAATTACTTCGCCGCGATTTATTTCGAGATTAATATCTTTGAGTGCATAAAAAGATTGGCCTGATTTGTTAGGTTTCAATTTGTTGAAAAAACCTTTCTGCGAAGAATCCTTTTTGTAGTATTCTTTGCTTAATCCTTTTATTATTATGGCTTTTTCGTTTATCATAATAAATCGGTAATTTGCTTTTCAATTCGTTTGTAAACAATGATCGCTGATATAAATAAGACAATAATTATTGCAAATCCTATTAAATATTCATTTTCGGGCAAAGCACTGCCAAATAAAATTGCTCTAAAGTACTCTATTGTACCAGCAACAGGGTTTAAGTACAAAATAAATTTAAAATTGTCGGGGACTATGGTGCCAGGATAGAATACTGGCGTAACAAAAATTAAAAAGTTAGTTATCTGCATTATTATTTGACTTAAATCACGGATATATAGGGATAAAATACTTATCCATAGACCTACTGATAATGCACATATTATTAGTGCTACAATTATTAAGGGTATGGCTAGCCACGATATTTCTAATCGCATTCCAAATGCAAAAAACATAATAATAAAAACTAAAAAACCACTGCCGAAATCTAGTAGTCCAGGTAAAACTTTTGCGAGGGTAAGGTTAATTCGTGGAAAGTAAAGCTTGTTTATAAGGTGTTCCGAATCTGTTAAAGCTCCACTGCTATTACCAACGAGAAAAGAAAAATATTGCCAGATAATTATTCCGGGTAATGCAAAAACAGGATACGGAATATCGCCAGTGTCAATTTTAATGGCAATCCCAAAAATGAGCCAATATACTGCAAGTCCTATTAATGTCTGTATTATACTTAAGAATATCCCTGTTACATTTCGTGCATATTTGTTTTTTATTTCGCCTATGGCTAGAGAATGTGAAAAATAACGATAATCCCAAATGAGCTTTAAATAAGAGTAGAGACTCATTTTGTTTTTTGGGTTTATCTGTTTATGTTCCATAGCTTATTTAAGGTTTTGTTTATACCATTCAAGATAGTTGTGTATTCCTTGGCGTATGTCTGTTTTAGGTTCAAACTTTAATATTGTTTTTGATTTATTATTATTAGCCCATGTTATATCTGATTCTCCATTTATAGAATTTACAAACTCTATATTAATTTTTTTTCTGGTTTCCTCCTCAAATATTGAAAGAATCTCGGTGAGTTTTATAGGCTTGCCGTTGCCGAGATTAAATGTTTCAAATTTTGAGCCTGTATAATCAAGAGCTTTAATAATACCAGCAATAATATCATTAACATAAGTATAATCCCGAGATGTATTACCGTCTCCAAAAATTTTCATTTTTTTGTTTTTATATATGCTTGTAGCAATTTTATTCATTACTAAATCAGGACGCAATCTAGGTCCATAAACTGAAAAGAAACGCAGAGAAATGAAATTCAAATTATATTTCTCTGAAAACTCCTTACCAGTTTTTTCTGATAAAAGTTTTGTTTGAGCATAAGGACTAATTGGCTGTAAATTTTTAAATTCTTCGTTAAATGGAGTAGGGGTGTTGCCGTATATACTTGATGAAGACGCAAATATGAACTGTTTTATGTTTTTTTCAACCGCTAATTCGAGGATGTTTTTTGTCCCAAGCACATTGCTTTCTTGATATCCTACAGGGTGTTTAAGAGAGTATCGCACTCCAGCTTTAGCTGCTAAGTGTATAATGGCATCAAATTTACCCTCTAATTGAATTTGGATATTGTCAATATCTTTAATATCTGCCTCAATTAATCTGTAATTTGGTTTTGTTAATGCCTCTGAAATATTTTTCCACTTTATTTTTGGGTCATAGTAGTCATCAAAACTGTCAATACAAATAACTTCGTGTTTGTTCTTTAGGAGATAATCACATAAATTACTTCCAATAAAGCCTGCTCCTCCTGTTACAATTATTCTTTTTCTCACTTTAAAAAAACTTAATGTAACAAAACTAATAAAATTTTTTAATAAAGTAAATATTGTATGTGGTTTAAACAGGGCAAACGCATACTTTTCTTTTGTCATGATTCTTGGATTGCTATGCACCAAAAAATCATGCCAAAAGAGATTCGTCGGCATATTTTAACCCTTGACTTTCACTACGTTCAGTCAAAAGTTAAAATAAATGAGTCCTTCAGCTGGCGAACTCAAAAGTAATAAAAAACATTTGAAATTATTGTGATAAAAAAAGTATGCGTTTGCCCTGGTGGTTTAAATGGTACTTGGTAGGATTAAAATTGGGCAATAATTAATAATATAAGTTTTTTTCTTACCAAGGCTTTGAAAAGTCTGTTACAGTGTTGTCTTTTTTTATCCAATAAGTTTCTGATTTCTTATTGCTGATACTTTTATTATTTGCAAATAGTTTGTGTAACAATGAGAAAGGGAATAATATTAAATAAAAAATAATAGATAATATTATTCTTGAAGTAATAAAACCTAAAATCTTCCCGATACTTTGCCATAAAAACGAAATTCCATAAGCAATAAAAGGAATTAATGCAGACGAAATTCCAACAATACTTGCTATATAGAGATAAATGAAATCTTCTGTAATAATTCCGGCTATTGTTAGTGCTGATACTATTATCAGGCAATCGGTTATATGTCTTTTTTTGTCTTTTATCATTTTAAAATAAAGTGTAAACAAAGGGTGCAACACTACTAGATCCACCAAAAATAACTAAAAGGCCTACTAAAAGCAAAATAATAATCATGGGTATAAGCCAAAACTTTTTGCGTTCTTTTAAAAATCCCCAAATGTCTTTTAAAAATTCCATTTAATCTGGTTTAAAATTTTCGATAAACAACTTATTACTGATATTTTGATTTTCTTTAATAAAAACATAATTTTGTAAAACAAGAACATCCATTTCGGTTCTCATAAAACATCTAAAAGCATCGTCAGGAGTGCAAACTATAGGTTCCCCTCTTACGTTAAAGCTGGTGTTTACGATTAATGCTGTTCCTGTAAGTTTTTTGAATGTCGAAATCAGTTTGTGGTAATCAGGATTTGTTTCTTTATGAACAGTTTGCAAACGTGCAGAATAATCACAGTGGGTAATTGCGGGGACACTTGATCGTTGAGTATATAGTTTTGACATTACATCAAGACTTTCGTAATTATTTGGCTGTTCATTTCTTAAGTTTTCTGCAACATCTGCAATATAGAGCATGTACGGAGAGCTAACATTGATGTTAAAATATTTTTGTTTGTCTTCGTTTAATACCGAAGGAGCAAAAGGTCTAAATCCTTCACGGAATTTAATTTTAAGATTGAGTTTTTTCTGCATTTCTGGATTACGAGCATCTGCCAAAATACTTCTGTTGCCTAAAGCACGTGGTCCGAACTCCATTCTTCCACGAAACCAGCCAGTTACTTTGCCTTCAATAATTTTTTGGGCAGTAAATTCAAATAAAGAATTATTATCTTCGAAGTATTCACATGTTGCTCCATATTTTTTTGCAACTTTCAGCACATCAGAATTGGAAAATTCAGGTCCAAGAAAAGCTCCTTTCATTTTATCAGTATCGCATTTAATGAGAGGATAGTTTTTGCTTAAATAAACAAAAGCCAGAGCTGCACCGAGAGATCCGCCAGCATCTCCAGCGGCAGGTTGTATAAAAATATTATCAAATAATTTTTCTTTTAGAATTGCTGAATTTGCTACACAATTTAAGGCAACTCCTCCAGCAATACACAAGTTTTTACTTCCTGTTAGTCTCTTTGCTTCCCTAGCCATAGTCAGTACAATTTCTTCAGTAATCTGCTGTATTGCTAGTGCAAGGTTTGAGTGATGCTGCATAATATCATCTGAAGGATTACGCTTTTTTATTCCGAATAGAGATTCCCATTTTTTTGTATGAGTCATTTTTAATCTGGTTGCAAAAGCAAAATATTTCATATTTAACTTTATGCTGCCATCTAGTTTTATGTCAACAAGATTATCCTTTATGAGTTTTTTGTAATGCTCAACTTGTTTCGATTCATGATTACCATAAGGAGCTAGTCCCATTAGTTTATATTCCCCACTGTTTACCATAAATCCTAGGAAGTAAGTAAATGCAGAATATAGCAATCCTAACGAATTTGGGTAATGCAGCTCTTGAAGTATTTCTACCTTATTGCTTTTCCCTACTGCAATGGATGCAGATGCCCATTCGCCCATTCCATCTATTGTTAAAATTGCTGCAGAATCAAATCCTGAAGGATAATATGCAGAGGCTGCATGAGATAGGTGGTGTTCTGAAAAGTATATTTTCAGTTTTTTCTTATCGTATTTGCCAATTTTTTTCAATTGAGAGTGTAGCTCATCTTTTATAAAAAGCTTTTCTTTTATCCAAACAGGGATTGATTTAACAAACGAAACTATGCCTTTTGGTGCAAAATGATAATATGATTCCAATAATCTTTCGAATTTAAGGAATGGTTTTTCATAATATACTAAGGCAGTAATATCTGAAATCTCTAATCCAGCTTCTGAAAGGCAATATTTTATGGCGTTATGTGGGAAAGATTTGTCTTGTTTTATTCTGGTAAATCTTTCTTCGTGAGCAGCAGCAATAATTTCGTCTTTATAAATAAGACAAGCCGCAGAGTCGTGATAGTATGCCGAAACTCCAAGTGTGTACATTAGGGTAATGCTATTTGAACTGCAAATTCGATATTAAGTTCTTTATTATTGAATTTTGTTGTTTTAATATTTCTCATAATAGTTGATTGCAAACATTGTGAATATTTATCTGCTAAGATATTAACAAATAACTAATAATAAGAATGTTTTATAGTAATTTTTTTGTTGTAATACTTTACCATTTCCAAATACTCCTCCCCAACTCCATAGAGACCAAACATCTCTTTTTTTTATCTAACAAGACTAACAGCATCCTCGTATTATATTTTAGAATTTGCTGTTTTTTGTAAGGATTTTTCCAATCATCAATAAGTTTCCAGATATTGGTTTTGTATTGTTTTTGGGGTAAGCAATAACATAGAATAAGTTTAAATTCAATTAGATAATGCAACTTTTCGGTGTACTAATGTATTCTTAATATCGTAATCTTTGAATTGCAAAATGGTGAAAGATATAGAGCAAACACTTAAAAAAATGGATTACCTCAAATAACCGCCGTTGCAATATGAACGCTGCAAAATCTGGTTATTTAGTTGTTGAAATTTTGAAAAAAGAGTAAAATCATCATGCAATGCAAGAACTCTGTATTACTATGCGTTTGATAGCAATAATTGAAACATTTTAAGATAAAAACGCTAAAAATTTTTTTTCTAAAAACTAAAAGTGTAAATTTATGTTAGAATTAAAAATCAAAACAGAATTAAACATCACAATATGGCAAAAAAGAAAATAACACTAAAATTAGACAATCAAGAGTATTTAGATTTACTAAAAATCATATCAATTGGTGAGTTTGCTATGTATGGCCACAAAATCTCCGAAAATGATGAGATTTTTCAATTGATGAGTTCTATTTATAAATACGCTGAAGATTTTAATTGTGAGGATCTGGTAAGAGGCCCTTTGTCTATAGACAACAGTTATGAAGTTGACACAGGTTTTATGTCTGATCTTATTAATGAAACTTTTGATATTGGAAAGATTCCAGGAGAAGAAGATATTAGGTTTATGTTGAAATCTTCGGAGTAGGATCTTTTACTTATTTTTAAAAAATTCATTCATCATTTTATATAAGCCAAAACTTGGTTTTAAGCTAAGGAAGTATAAATACCAGTTTTTGGTTCTTAGTTCTTTATTATTTTCTAATAAATAATATATGTGAATCGGCAATGGATTGTTTGATACGAGTTTTTTTAGAAATTCAATTTTAGCCCATTTGTCTTCAATGAAGTCAAGATACTCAACAATATCTGTAGAGAGAATATCTTTCTCTAAGAAATAATTATGCCAATAAATGGATTGCAATTTTTTGTTCATTGCATATACATAAAAAGCATACCTATCATCATTTCTTTTATTGATAAAAATCTTGAGGCTTTCATCATTTAATGTCTTTTTAAAACCGCTGAATGCAGATTCAATTGCAGTATGACACTCTGTTGTCTTTATTATCAAATCAACAACATTAAGGATTTCATCGTAATGACCGCCAATCTCTTCGTTTAAATTGAATAATTCCCATATTTTTCCAAAATCATCATTTTTATTAAGATGAAGAATAACTATTATAATGTCAATTATATAATAGTTTTCTCCAAATAATTCATTCTTAGCCGACAAGTATGGTTCCTGATTATATGCCGGATATTTATATAAATTAATTTTCATTTAGTGAATTTAAATACTCTTCCAAAGAGTATTCGTCTGTAAAAAAAACTTGTCTTGTTTTACTTCTTTCGTATGGACCAACTATACCTGCAATTTCCAATTGGTCAATAATTCTACTTGACCTGTTGTAACCTATAGCCATATTTCTTTGGATAAAAGTTGCAGACGTCTGCTGATATCGCACAACTAATCTGGCAGCATCCTCAAATAAGTCATCTTTATCTTTAAGACCTACTTTGTGTTTTACACTGGTTTCAGTAACGTCAGGGCTAGAATAGTCATTAGAATTTGTCTTGGTAACTTGCTGTTGTTTTTCAACCCTAGTGGTATTAATCCTGGTTTCTTTGGATTTTTTTGCAATAACATTTCGATGTTTTAAGAATATCTTTATAAATAGGTTCATAAGATAAAATATTAGTTAATAATTTAAGTTTATTTTAAAGTAAGGGTCATTATGTGACGTTTATGAAGGACATTTATAAATATGATGCGACTAGCTTTGTATTTCTTTATTGTCTTTTTTATCCTTTGTTTGTTAAGTTTTACATATTCAAGACCTGATTCAAAATCTCTTTTACCACAAGAGTGTTCCGGTTTATCATCTATAAATAATTTATATTCATCA
The DNA here is from genome assembly GCA_028686735.1 of Bacteroidales bacterium. Taxonomy (GTDB): domain Bacteria; phylum Bacteroidota; class Bacteroidia; order Bacteroidales; family ML635J-15; genus Bact-19. The sequence goes on along the minus strand of JAQUBO010000040.1, from coordinate 9,201 downwards.
GGAGTCATCACATTATTATCTAAATGTGAAGCATCTGTATTTATTGCAAGGAAATAGAAATCATCTCTATTGTTCTTATATAATTTGTTGAGAACGTTTGTTCCCATGTCACCGATAAAAATGAATAAGTATTCACATTTGGATTTTAGTTTGAATATTTTAAATATAGTTTTCATAATTTCTTTTTCTTACAAATCTAGCTAGGTAGAGCGACAAGATGTGGCGTATGGGTGCTTTATATTTGCTTTGAACAATTAAGAGAAATATTATGAAATCGATAGAAATTAATGAATTTGACCTTTATTATGATGGTATTTATGAAATAAGTTTTGGATATAATAATCTAGAAAAAAGGCTTAAGGTTTTTTTAAGCCCAGATATGATTATAAAACTACTACATAATGAAGGGATGATTGAGAAGCTTTACTCATCAGAATACTGGATTGACCCAATAAAAATATCAAATACTACAATCATTATTAAAGTTGCAAATCCAGATGCAGATATATGGCAAATAAGGACTTCCGAATATGCAGATGGTTTAATGTGTTCATTTAAAATTACAATTTTTGATGTTCAGATAAAGTCTAAAAGTTTAAGTAATAATAAATAAAATATTGTTTTTATGCGTAAAATATTTATTTATTTACCGCACCTCCCACCTTATTTGTTTATGATTATTTTGGCTATTTTCAGAAGGTTGTATTTTTATGGACTGCGGGGAGCAGTAAATATGCCCAAAATTGCTTAACTTAGTTGAAATAAAAATGCCTGAAAACTTTAGTTTTCAGGCATTTGCGACTTTTTGCTTCTTTACTCAGCGGAGAGAAGAGATTTTGAACCCATGTTCGTATCCGTTCTACCGCAAGTATTATAAGTTGTTATAAATGTTAAACCACCGATTTGCACACCAGTAATCTTTAACAAATGTATCATGTATTAGAACTTTAAATGCATCACTTTGCATTTCTCTTACAAAGATACAAAAAAGAGCAAATTGAAGAAAATAAAAACATGGAATATTTGATTATAATATCATATTTTTTAAATTTACAAAACTTTATGTTATTTCTAAAATTAAAATATGCCCAAACAAAGTAGGAAGTGCTTTTTTTGATAAAAAAATAATGAGATTATGACATCAAAAGTAGAACATGGTTTTTTCGATAAATTTCTTATCACTTGGGGCACTAGGCTTGAAATAGTTCCTCATATTTTAAAGTATTTGGATTCTTATCCAGATACTACAAAAATCATGTCTAATTTTGTGCCAGCAGATGACATATACAAAACTCAATTTGAATGGATTAGGTTATTAAATATGTTAGAAGATCCTATTGACACTAATTTTTTTAAGGAATATTGGGTCCCATTAAGTAAATATAGATATGATTATTTTATTGACTTATCATCACCTGATTTGAAAGTCTTTGAGATTGATTATTTTGGTTTTGAACCATATTCTTGGGTAATAAGCCCAATTTTTGAAAATGCTTCTAATTTTTTATTGAATTTTGATAATCCTAGTTTTGATGTAAGTCTGTTTTCTGAAAATGTCAAAAAAGCTAAGTGGAAAGAATACACTCGCTTTTTTGACATAAAGGATTCTTTAGGATTCTCAGATAAAATATGCCCAGAAGAGATTGACAATAATGATGCATTCGTAGATATAAAATCTAGCAAGCTTATACATGAAAACAATAGTATTGCTTTTACTTTTGTAAATTCTATAATTATTGGTTTATTGTTTTCCTTAGATTCCCTCATCTTCCTTAACACGTTTATTTCCCCATTCTTTAGACATGAAGGGATTAATTGCAAAATAAAGAACATAAAGTCTTTAATATATTTGCTGCAAAGCTCTGGTTATAAGAGTGTATTATACTATACTTGCATTATTGAATTAGAACAAAAGGTAAAAGTGATTTTTTATAATGATACTATTAAATTTGAATGTGAAAATCAGAGATATTTAAATCATATAACTAGAAAATATGAGAAGTTGAAATCACTTAATTAAATGTTTTATGGTCTCTGGAATGCTTCGGTTATTTTGGAATTGCTGAAGCTACAGGAATTTCAATAAAAAATCCTAATATATGTCATCCTTAAATTTATTAATTACTGAAATACTCCAATTAATATTTATATTTTTGCATTAACATTGTAATAATTCATTAATTTATTATGAAAAGAAAAGGATGGATAATACTTGTAATTTTGTTATTAATTATTGGGTTGTTTTATATAACTCGATATATTACAAATAATCAAGAGAAAAAGATAATAGTAGAATACAATGTAGGTGAGCCTATCGACAGCCTAAATGGTGTTGTTGTTTATTTTAATGGAAAAATCAGTAACAGTCATGGAAGGAATACTATCGAAGGATACAATATTGGTTTGAAATATCAGTGTGTTGAGTTTGTAAAACGATATTATTTTGAATATTATAATCATAAGATGCCTGATACGTGGGGGCATGCCAAAGATTTTTACGATAAAGATTTAACAGATGGGGAGTTAAATACTAGGAGAGATCTTTTTCAGTATTCGAACCCAAGTAAAATGATGCCAGAAGTAGGTGATTTGCTTGTGTGGGATGGAACACATGGTCATGTTGCAATAATCTCAGAAGTTCGATTTAATCGAATTGAGGTTATACAACAAAATTGTTGGACAATATCAAGAAGAAAATATAAATTAAAATTTAGGAATGGCTGGTATGTTGATAATAGTCGTATTTTAGGGTGGTTAAGAAAATATGAATAAAAATAAATTAGTAAACAACTAAAAATAAGTAATATGATACTTGGTTTAAATTATTATTATAAATGTCCTGAATGTGGGAGTATATTATTTAAAGAAAGCCTAGTAAGTAGTAATACTTTCGGCGCTCGCTATTTCTCAGATGGAAAAGTTATTGCCCCCAACCAACCTGAATTCCCACAGATTACAAAATGTTTTAAATGTGATACTATATTTTGGTTGTTTAAGGAGAATGAAGTAGGAACAAGTTATGGAAACTCAAAGGAATCGGAATTGGAAAATGCAATTGAGGCTAGATTTTTGAGTTTAGATGAATATTTTATAGCGTTAAAGAATGGAATCGTTAAGAGTGATACTGAAGAGTATTATGTGAGACAGAAGATTTTATGGTTATATAATGACAGACTAAGAGATGGTCAACCTTTATTTACAGACAAGGATGATAAAGGCAGATGGAGAGAGAATATTGTAGCTTTGATAAATGTCTTAAATTCAGAGGATGCAAATGATAAAACAATTATGGCAGAATTATATAGAAATTTAGAGAACTTTGATAAATGCATTGAAATAATAAACAGCATTAAAGAAAAAGAACTTGATTGGTTTAAAGAAGATATGATTAAAGCCTGTATGTTAAAGAATCCTCTTGTCATAGAATTTATTGAAGACGCTGATGAATATGTGGATGATGATTAAATAGTTAATTGATTTAAAAATACTGTAAAAAAGTGAATAGGTGTTTTATATGTCAAAACTTAATACAGATATTACTCTTGGTGTACTATTGTTTTATGAATCGGAGAATAAAAGCATACAAAACACTGACAAGTGATTTAGGGATTCAAAGAAGCAAAAGAATCAATTATACCTAACACATTTACCTCGGACATATTTTGTCGCACACTTTTCGTAAGTTTGTTGAAAAATATCAATATGTCGAAACGAGAAGCACTATCTAGGTACAATTTAATAATTAAGAAACTAAGGAATTGTCCGTCTGATTTTAATGAGATAATATCTTATCTTGAGTTTGAATCTGACTTGCAGAATTACAACTTTGTAATATCTAAAAGAACCTTCTTAAGAGACCTAGATGATATTCGTTCTTTATACAATATAGATATACAATATGATTTTTCAAGAAGAAAATATTTTATTGATACAGCTGATCAGCCAGAAGTTCAAAATAAGATTCTAGAAACCTTTGATTTGTTTAATGCACTAAATATTTCTGAAAGGATTGCAGATAGTATACATTTTGAAAAACGTGAATCAAAAGGAACTGAAAATATAAATGGCATGTTGCATGCTATTAAGAACAAGTTGCAAATTTCTTTTAATCATAAAAAGTATTATTCCGATAAAGAAACAAAAAGGTTATTGGAGCCTTATGCATTAAAAGAATATAAGAACAGATGGTATATTTTAGGTAAAGATCAAAAAGATATGCGAATTAAAAACTTCGCTCTTGATAGAATCTCAGAGTTTGAAGTTAAGAGAGTCAAATTCAAACTCCCACCGGATTTTAGTGTCAACAAATATTATGAGCATAGTTTTGGCGTAATTGTAAACAATGAAAAAGAAGTGAGTGAAATAGTATTGTCATTTACTCACATACAAGGAAAATACATAAAATCAATGCCTCTACATCATACTCAAGAGATATTAGTTGATAATTCTGATGAATTAAGAATTAAATTAAAGATGTTTATTACTCATGATTTTGTTATGGAATTATTGTCGCATAGCTATAAAGTAAAGGTAATTGCACCACAAAGTTTGTGCGATGAATTAAAAAGAAACTATATGAAAGCACTTAACAATTATGAATAAAATTAAAGAAAGCAGTTTTAGAATTGAGTCAAAAAGAGAACTATCTAAATTATTGTTAGATAGCTTTAGGGAAAGCCACGATGTAGTTGAGTTTGAGGGGAATTGGGGTCATATTGTTTATGTTGATACTGAACCCAAGCAAGTTATCATCGCATCAGTATATATTAGTAGGAATAATCGTGAATTAAACTTCTGTGAGATATTAAAAGATATAGAACCTTTTGATTTGCAAAAACTTCTTCTTCTAGTAACAACCTATCCAAGTTACCCAGATACTGTTTGGCATAAAGATTTAACTTTGAAGAAAGTAAACACTAAAATCGATATGTTATTGCAAGAAACTAATGGGTGGATCGTTTATCATCACCAACTTGAAAAATTGATTCAAATGACAACTAATTGCAATTTTGCAGAAGCAAGAACTATTAGAAAAAGAAGCAACGCAAAACATCAAGATGCTTTTGATAAAATATTAAATACTAAAGTTGATGGAATTGATCTTATAAGTATCATAGAAGAGAGATTGAAATTGCGATTAACTTTTAGTCCAAATTATGAAGCTGCTTATCGCTTATTTAATCATCTTAATTATAAATAAGACACATTTTGTAAAATACAAATGGCTTTTCTGCACTTAGTTCAAGTTAGAAAAGAAATAATTTAATATATTTGGAATATGGAAAAACAAAACTTAGCACCATTATTAGAAAAGCTTGGGACAATAAATTACAAGTATTCACTCTTAAAAGAAAAGGATAAGTTTAATGTTTTTGAGATTGTAAGAAAAAGGCACGATGAAGTACATTTACATTCGCGTTTTATTGCAGAATTGTTGGATCCAAAAGGAACCCATGGACAAGGCCCTCTGTTTTTAGAATTCTTTGTTGAAATGATACAGAATAATATTAACAGCAGTGAGACTTTTAAACGAAGTTTTGATTTCAATGAACTAGAAAAGGCAAAGGCTATTGTTGAACATTACACAGGCCCGATAAATAAAAACAAAACTGTAGGAGGTAACATTGATATATATATTAAAGACATTGGCGAATCTTCAATAATTATTGAAAACAAAATATATGCTGATGATCAAGAAAATCAATTATTAAGATACCACAACTATGACAACAAAGGACTTATTGTTTATTTAACTTTGTATGGCAAAGAACCTAGTAGTTCCTCAACTGGAAAGGCTCTTGGTTTTGAAGTCTTACTTTTATCATATAAAGAAGATATAGAAGGCTGGTTAGAAAAATGTATTGAGAAGTCTGCAAAGAAACCAGAACTTAGGGAGGCTATAGTACAATATCAGAAACTAATTCATAAATTAACAGGAAACACAACTAGTATGGCAGAATTTAAAGAGATATATAATTTATTGGCAGAAAATGACAATATGAGAAATGCAAAAGTAATTGGAGATAATTGGAATAAATTAAAAGTGGAAACTGAAATTGATTTCTGGAATACTCTTAAGAATATGATAGAAATGGAAAATAAATACAATATTCTTAAAGAAGCTTCTTCCTACTATAATAGAAAAAAGATTGAGAAAGCTGTAAAAAGTAAGAATTCAAATAATTACTATTACGGAATATCATTTATTATTGGGCAATATAAGTCAACTAATATTAGATTTAAAATTGAGATAAGTAGTCACAAGGTATATTATGGAATTATTCCTAATGAAGTACATTATGAAGCAATAAAAGAAATAATCAAGAAAATATTTGTTGATACCGACTTGTATCATAGTAAAACTTGGTCAGGCATAAAAAATCTAACTCCAAAATTGAATTTTGCTGAATTTTCTTGTGACAATACTCTTAAAATGTGTAATAAAGACTATAGAGAAAAGCAGGTAGGAGAGTATTGGAAAACAATGCAAAAATTCATTGCTGAATGTGAAAAAGCATTTGTTGTAAATTTAGGCGACAATTACAAATCAGTTTTAAAATAATTCTTCTTCACCTTAACCTCAGTCATATTTTGGCGTACTTGGAGTTTATCTTTGCTTATGAATCAAAAAAGTAAAAAATATGACGAGCTGAAAATAAATTAAAACTCTATTTTAGATTATACACTAAGTTTAACAAACAGTTTCCATGATAAAATAGTTTAATGTAAATCAGCTAATCTAAAAAGACGTAATACAATAAGGTTTACGTCTTTTTTTATGAATAATTTATTGCAAAACAGAAAAGACCACAACAATGGACAAAATTTCTTACTAGTTTCTTAGCCCGCATTATTCATCGCATCATTCATGGTTTGCTTATAATAAGCTGTTAATCAGTAGATTGGCAAGGCATTTATGGTTTTATTATTAGCCAATTTTTGAGAAAGCTTACAATTATCTTTGTGCATCTGTTTCGTTGCGAAACTCTTGAACCTTTAGCTCACGAACACCTATAAATATAATAAAAAATGTGAGTAAATATAAGGATATATCTGCAAGTTTCGACGCCTACCAGCTACACAAAGCTAATCGTATGAATAATGCGGGTTAAATCATCTCATTGCATTATTAAAGTCAGATTTCATAGGATTAAATGGTAATCTCGTTGAATTAAATTGTTTTGATATTTGTATTAGTATAGTTTTGACATTGTAAAAAATAAATACTTATGAAAAATATAAAAATCTTTTTTTTGTTCTGGAGTACTGTTATTTTGTTAGTACCAGTTAATTTATTTTCTCAAACATACAAAATTGTAGATACGAAGCAGGATGTGTTTTATGGAAATACGGTTTCAATTTCTGAGCCAGCCTCAGGTAGTGCTTTTTATGGTCAGGATGCCTCATATTCTGGCAATCAACCTTCTTATACTGATAATGGCGACGGTACTGTTACCGATAATGTTACAGGATTAATGTGGTCCCAAACATGTGATTTTAATGGTGATGGAATGATTGATGTAAACGATAAATTATCATATACTAATGCGGTTGCTGGAGCCGATACTTTTAGTTTAGCAGGTTATAATGATTGGAGACTTCCATCAATTAAAGAACAATATTCGCTAATTGTTTTTAGTGGGATAGACCCAAGTGGTTTTACAGGTAGTACTGATAACCTTATTCCATTTATTGATACAGACTATTTTGGTTTTAATTATGGTGATGAAGATGCTGGTGAACGAATTATAGATGCACAAATGGCAACAACCACTCTTTACGTTAGTACTACAATGATGGGAGACGAAACTATGTTCGGAGTAAATTTTGCTGATGGAAGAATTAAAGGATACGGTACTGGTCCAATGCCACAACAAACTGAAGATAAACTGTTTTATGTTTATTATGTAAGAGGAAATACTAATTATGGGATAAACGATTTCGAGGATAATAGTGATGGTACTATTACAGATAATGCTACTGGTTTGATGTGGACAAAAGACGATAATGGCGAAGGTCTAATATGGCAAGACGCACTAGAATATGCTGAAAGTGCTACAACATCAGGATACTCAGACTGGAGATTGCCAAATGCGAAAGAGCTTCAGAGCATTATTGATTATACTAGATCTCCAGCAACAACATCTTCAGCAGCAATTGATCCAATTTTTAATTGCTCAACAATTATTGACGAAGGAGACGAAACAAACTATCCTTTCTTCTGGTCAAGTACAACACATGCTAACTGGGTCACCAACAATAATGGAAGAGCTGCTGCATATTTATGTTTTGGCGAAGCTTTAGGATTTATGGAAGCCATGCCTCCTGGATCTGGTGATTACACGTTAATGGATGTACATGGTGCAGGTTCGCAACGTAGTGATCCTAAAACTGGAGACCCAGCAGATTATCCTAATGGCAACGGTCCTCAGGGCGATGTAGTCAGAATTTTTAATTATGTTCGATTAGTTCGTGATGTTGCTACAGATGTATATAATTCCGAAGTAATAAAAAAAGATTTACAGATTTTTCCTAATCCTGTAGATGATATGCTAAATTTCAATCTTCAAAACTCTGATGATATACTCAATTATTCTATCCTTAACATTACAGGGCAAATTGTGATTAATGGTACTTGTTCAAATCAAGAAACGTCTGGTATAAATATTGAAATGCTGAAGTCTGGAATTTATTTTTTGTCTGTTGAAACATCTACAAAAGTTTATTTTAATAAATTTGTAAAAAAATAGTTGCTTGTTAAATCACTGCCGTCGCTTTATATGAAAAACAAAAAGAACAAAAGAAATCGCGAAAATTTAGTTTACCTCATTATATGGTTAATGGTATTTACTATGCCAGTTTTCCTTTCTACTGGTGGCGATAGTATTAATTGGACTAGAATTAAACATGAGATTATTAGAATCTTTCCATTTTTTATTATCTTCTTGCTAAATAACTTTTTACTGTTTAGGTATTTCAAAAATAAAAAATATTTAATTTATTCTGTTTTTACTATTATTGTGGTGGTAGCATTTAGTTTTGTGGCTTCTTTAAATGTCGAAATATTCCGGTTATTTGATATCCCTCGTCCACAGATGCCTCGTCCACAGATGCCAGGTCCAAAAATGCCAGGTCCACAAATGCCGCCTCTACATCAAAAAGTTAACTTTTCTATGGAGTTTTTTAATAAATTCTTTTACA
>JAQUBO010000206.1 GCA_028686735.1 Bacteroidales bacterium | reverse complement strand
TAGACTTTGTAGCATTTTGTCAGAGATGATATTCCATTAAAATAAGGATTATAGTTCGACAGCCCAAAACACACAGGGCTTTCACACGCTCACTAACCTTATTTTATCACCAACAATAGACTTTGTAGCATTTTGTCAGAGATGATATTCCATTAAAACAAGGATTATAGTTCGACAGCCCAAAACACACAGGGCTTTCACACGCTCACTAAACCTAGTTTATCTCTAGTAATAAATTATGTGGTATATATCAGAGATGATATTTTATTAAAACTTGGCTAATTCTTGTCCTTTTCTAGCTAGTTCATTAAGCTTTTCTTTGTTCGCTTTTCCTGTAGATAGTGCCAGCAAGAACCGACTAATTAGAATTTTCTGATTCTTTTTCATAAAAGCGTCTCTTCTGCTTGTCTTCTTAAACCCCGTTTCACACTTTTATATTTATGTAAGATGTGTGGTTTTTATTATGACCTATTTCCCAGCGAACTTAAAAAAAATATTATTCAAAAAGCATGGAGGTAAGGAAAGTCTTTTGTCTTTTTGCCTTTTTCATATTATTTGCGATATTCTTTTTAATCTTTATAATCCAACAGCCCTACAAATCCCAGTCGTATAAAATCCTTAAAAAAACTTTAAATTTTGCAACCAATAATAAATAATTCTGTCTTTTAATTAACTTTACATAATTATTAAATATGTTTTTTATGAAAAAATTATTACTTACACTCACATTGGCATTTTTTATTTTTCAGCTTAATGCACAAGTTTTTAAAGGACACAAAGCTGCAGAAATCGTAAACGATGCAGATATAGTAAGATTAAAAGAGTATTCAAGTGTTCCAGACTTTATACATTTTAACAGTTCAACAAAATTAAGTGTCGAAAAGGCACTAAGTTACACACACAATTTTTTTGACAATAATGATTTATCTTTAGAGTTAAAAAACGTCCAAAAAGATGCAGACTCCGAACAAACTTATCGTTTTTATCAGACTTACAACGGTATCCCTATTGAGTTTTCATCTTGGTTAATACATTTTGACGGTCAAAAGGTTTTTTCCATGAACGGTACGCTTTTAGAACAGTTAGATGTTAATCCACAATTCACAATAAGCGAGACCTCAGCTTTAGAAAAAGCTTTAGAATATTGTAATGCAGAATCATATATGTGGGAACATACAGGAGAAGAGAATTTGCTCAAACGATTTACAGGAGACAACAATGCAACATACTATCCGACAGCCGAAAAAGTTATAGTTCCTACAAATGCAAAATTTAATAAAGAAACTACTTTTCAGACAGCTTATAAATTTGATATTTATGCAAAGACCCCTCATAGTAGGAAAAACATATACGTAGATGCAAATACAGGTAAAGTTCTTTTTGAGACGTCTTTGCTCCATGTTTCTGATGAAATTGGTACTGCCCAAACAGTTTACAGCGGTGAGCGTTCAATCAACACTTTCTTTACTGGAAGCGAATACACTTTAACAGATAATACCAGAGGCGATGGAGTTAGAACATTAAATTGTCAAATGACAACAGACTACGAATCAGCAAGCGAGTTTACAGATGATGACAATTACTGGAACAATGTAAATCAATATTATGATGAATACGCTACAGATGCTCATTTTGCGACAATGTCAACTTATGATTATTTCTTAAATGTTCATGGACGCAACAGCATAGATAACCAAGGACATCCATTATGGTCTTTTATTCATTTTAATTTAATGGAACAAGGTTACGGCTCAAATGTAAATGCTTTTTGGAACGGGCAATGGATGACTTATGGTGATGGAGATCCAGAAAATGGCACAACTCCACTAACAACAGTCGATATTTGTGCACATGAGATTACTCACGGATTAACATCATACACTTGTAGTTTAATCTATCAAGACGAATCGGGTGCCCTAAATGAAGCATTTAGTGATATATTTGGTGCATCAGTTGAGTTTTATGCCACACCAACGTATGCCGACTGGACTGTTGGCGAAGATATTGGTTTTGCATTTAGATCACTTGCCAATCCAAACGAAACAAATAAACCCGATACTTACAAAGGTAATTTTTGGGTGTTTGGCGACGAAGATAATGGAGGTGTACATACAAACATGTCGCCTTTATGTTACTGGTATTATTTACTATGTGAAGGTGGCAGTGGAACAAATGATAATGGCGATGCCTACTCAGTAAGTGCTATTGGCATTGATAAAGCTGAGAAAATAGCTTTTAGATTACAAACAGTGTACCTTACACCTAGTTCACAGTATCACGATGCATGGTTTTATGCAATGCAAACAGCATCCGACTTGTATGGAGTTTGTTCTCCAGAAGCACAAGCGGTTGGAGACGGTTTTTGGGCAATTGGAGTTGCAGATGCTCCTTACGTAAATGAAGTTCATGCAGGATTTACAGCGGGCTTAACCGAAAACTGTAAACCACCATTCGAAGTACAATTTAATAATCAAAGCTATAACGGAGACAGTTTCCTTTGGGATTTTGGGGATGGAAATACATCAACCGAAATAAATCCCACTCATATTTATACAGATTATGGATACTTTGATGTTGAGCTACAGGTTGATGGTAGTACATGCGGAAACGATGTTCTAATTAAAGAGAGTTTTGTTAGTATAGATCCCTCATTACCATGCATTTCAATAATGCCAAGTTCAGGTAACGAATTAATCGAAAGTTGTAACGGAATAATATATGATGCTGGTGGTCCTGATAGCAATTATCTGCCTAATACCGATGCTAGTGTTACAGTTTATGCCCTTGGATCATCATCAATACTACTAACAATTCTTGAATTTAACATTGAAGCTGGAGAAGGTTCTGAATGCAATTATGATTACATTTCGTTCCATGACGGAAATTCAGTTAGTTCAACACTAATCAATTCTACTTACTATTGCAACACTACTGGAAATCCAGAAACGATAAGTTCAACAGGCGAATATATAACTATTAAATTCCATTCAGATCCAGGAGCAAATCTTTCAGGATTTAAAATCCAGTACGACTGCATCAATAACGAAAGTCCACCTTCTCCATATTTCGCGGCAAACAAAGAGATTACATGCGATGGAGCTATAAAGTTTTTCGATAACTCTCTTAACTTTCCTACATCATGGCATTGGGAATTTGGAGATGGAAACACAAGTAATGAACAAAACCCAATTCATTTTTACGAACAAAACGGAACATACACCGTAAGCCTCACAGGTACAAACGAGTATGGCTCAAATACTCTTTCAAAAACTGATTATATCCTTGTAAATATGCCCGATACCCCTACTATTGGAAGCATCCAAGCATGCTCCAACACTCAATTCGATATCGACCTTAACCTGCAAGGTGAAGCACACTGGTATATTAACACACAAGATGAAACACCTGAACACATTGGGAATTATTGGAATCACCCTCTTATAAGTGAGCCTACAACATACTATCTACGTGAAGTATTTGCTGGTGAAGAATACAATATTGGTGCAACTAATAATACTTACGGTGGCGGATCTTTTGGAAATCCAAGCTATATTCATTACCTAATATTTGATGCATACACACCATTTATCCTTGAATCAGTAGAGGTTAATGCAGATGGTGCAGGAGACAGGAATATTGCACTTAGAAACAGCAGCCAACAAATAATTGAACAAAAAACTGTTTATTGCCCCGATGGTGTTTCCAGAATTGATCTTAACTTTGATATTCCTATTGGTGAAAACCTGCAATTAGTAGGATTAGGATCGCCTAACCTGTTCAGAACAAATGTTAGCTCATATTTAGACTACCCATACACAATAGAAAACATTCTTAGCATTAAAAAAAGCAGTGCTAGCACTAGTCCAACCGAGTATTATTACTATTTCTACGATTGGCTCATAAGCACTCCAGCCTGCAAATCTCCTTTTGTAGAGATTAATCTAATTCCCGAAGAATGTGTTACAAATATTTCCGATAAAACATTGGATAACATTAGCATTTCACCAAATCCAACAAATGATATTTGTAAAATTTATGGCACAAGTAATTTATCAGATATAAATATTAAAATAACCGATATAACTGGAAAAACAATTTACGAAAGATCCCCTGCTGACAACAATACAATTGACATAAGCAACTGTTCGTCAGGAGTTTATTTTATTTCAATCAATTCTAATGAGGGAAATAAAACTTTAAAGATTATTAAAAACTAAAAAAATCAGAATTATTGATAGCATGAAAACATCATGTGTTCAATGTTTTAGAAAACCAGATATTTTGCAGATATTTATCCGTTACTTAACCGTTAATAACGACTACGGTCGGAAATGTCTTGCAGTGCAAGGTATTCAATGATTTGAAAAACCAGATATTTTACAGAAAATTATCCGTTACTTAACCGTTAATAACGACTACGGTCGGGAATGTCTTGCAGTGCAAGGCGTTCAATGATTTGAAAAACCAGATATTTTACAGAAAATTATCCGTTACTTAACCGTTAATAACGACTACGGTCAGGAATGTCTTGCAGTGCAAGGTATTCATTGATTTGAAAAACCAGATATTTTGCAGAAAATTATCCGTTACTTAACCGTTAATAACGACTACGGTCAGGAATGTCTTGCAGTGCAAGGTGTTCAATGATTTGAAAAACCAGATATTTTACAGATATTTTGCAGATATTTATCCGTTACTTAACCGTTAATAACGACTACGATCGGGAATGTCTTGCAGTGCAAGGTGTTCAATGTTTTAGAAAACCAGATATTTTGCAGAAAATTATCCGTTACTTAACCGTTAATAACGACTACGGTTGGGAATAACATGCGGTGCAAGGTGTTCAATGATTTAGAAACCAGATATTTTGCAGAAAATTATCCGTTACTTAACCGTTAATAACGACTACGGTCGGGAATAACATGCGGTGCAAGGTGTTCAATATTTTATAAAACCAGATATTTTGCAGAAAATTATCAGTTACTTAACCGTTAATAACGACTACGGTCGGGAATGTCTTGCAGTGCAAGGTGTTCAATGTTTTAGAAAACCAGATATTTTACAGAAAATTATCCGTTACTTAACCGTTAATAACGACTAAGGTCGGGAATGTCTTGCAGTGCAATGTGTTCAATATTTTAGAAAACCAGATATTTTACAGAAAATTATCCGTTACTTAACCGTTAATAACGACTACGGTCGGGAATGACATGCAGTGCAAGGTGTTCAATGTTTTATAAAACCAGATATTTTGCAGAAAATTATCCGTTACTTAACCGTTAATAACGACTACGGTCAGGAATGTCTTGCAGTGCAAGGTGTTCAATGATTTAGAAAATCAGATATTTTGCAAATATTTATCCGTTACTTAACCGTTAATAACGACTACGGTCGAGAAGTGAGGTTAATCAAATTAAAAGTAAACTCGCAGATATTGATTTTTAAATTTCTACCAATCTGCCTTATAACAAAGGCATTTTCCTCGACGGACAAGTTTTTGTTGCTTATGTTTTAGTTTCATAAATTATAAAATCTGCAAACCAATCAATAATACTAATAGACAACTACATTGACGAATCTCTTTTGGTTTTAATGCCGAAATGACAAACATACTTTAACATTATTTTCTGTTGCAATCATGTGATTGGTCAAAACGGTTTAAATCCTCACTAAAAAAGCAAAAATACACCAAATTTATTAGGCTATGTAAAAAATATTTTTGTATTTTTGTAGTAATAAATCTAACTTAACTAACTAAAATTAAAAAAAATGGAAAAGAACTTAATTATTTTAAGCTTACTTGCTTTTACTCTTACGTTCACATCATGTACCAACTATGGAACAAAATTAATGTTTAATGAAACAGAGTTGTATTATACCAATGATATAACTGAAAGTGAAGCAAAAGATATTGGTAAATATCTTCAAGAAACTGGCTTTACAGAAGGAGACAAAAAAACGGTTCAAATAGCAAAAGATGGAGATGTTTATCAGTTCCGTATGGTAGTTAAAGAAGATTTTATAGATGATGATGACTATGAACAAATTGCTCTTGCATTTATTTATAACTTGTCTGCTGATGTTTTAGAGAATAATCCTGTTAAGTTACACATGTGTGACGAAAATCTTGAAACGCTAAAAGTTGTTGAGAT
>JAQUBO010000205.1 GCA_028686735.1 Bacteroidales bacterium | reverse complement strand
CGACCTGATCTTTTTTATTGTATTTTATCTCATAACCAATACCGACAGCATGCAATAACTGCGATGCAATTGGAACAGCATAGGGAACAAAATTCTTAGCATTTTTAAAATTTACGCCTTCTTCATACCCCATAAAATACAGGAAAATTTCTTTTAAAGTAGCTCCTTTTGCCAAATAAGCACCGAGCTCTCTAAAAGCGGGTACTAACCAATCTTCATCTCGCATAATTCTCGCAACTGCACCACTTATCGCTTCCTGACCATAATTTGGTGGATAAGTAAATATTCGTCCTTGACGCTGATAACTTACTGTCATATTATCTGCAGTTCGAGCAAATAACATATTTTTATATGCTTCTAATGTCTCATTATTGTCAATATTTGGCATAAATTTATCATTAATAATTTTGCCGTCATTGTCCATTATCTGAAACATCTTCTTTTTTATTGGATCGTATTCTTTAAACATAGTTTTTTGTATTTATAATTTGTATTAATAACAAGCGAAAACTTAAATTGTTTACTGTGCCGTAATTAAATACTACTACAAAGTTTTTTATTTGACTTTAAATTTTAAAAGCAAACATTTTGATTAGTTTTGTAAAAAAAAATGATGAAAACAATTATAAAATATTTGCTAATTACAATTGCACTAATACTATCGTTAAGTGTTTCGGCACAGTATCACCGTCAAACCTCAGAGTTATATTTTCCTGACATTAAAGGCTATCAAACATTAAAGTGTGACTTCCACATACACACAGTATTCTCGGACGGTCAGGTTTGGCCAGATTACAGAGTTACTGAAGCAATCATGGACGGCATTGATGTTATTGCGATTACTGACCACATTGAATATACTCCACATAAAGATAAACTAAAAGGAGATTTTAATACCGCCTATGAAATTGCAAAAAAAGAAGGAGATAAATATGGAGTAATGGTTATTAGAGGTGCTGAGATTACTCGCAGTATGCCGCCAGGGCATCTAAACGCAATATTTATTAAAGATGCTAATAAGCTTGATGTTGAAAATGTTGAAGATGCTGTTGCTGAAGCATACAACCAAGGAGCATTTATTTTTTGGAATCATCCATGTTGGAAAGCTCAACAGCCCGATACAGTTAAATGGTTTGACATACATACACGCCTATATGATAAGGGATATATTCATGGAATTGAGGTAGTAAACTTTAGCCAATTTTGTCCCGAAGCTTGGAATTGGGCTATCGAAAAAGATTTAACCTTAATGTCAAACTCAGATATTCATTCTACCACCAGTATGAGTAGTTTTGCCAAACATCGTCCAGTTACATTAGTTTTTGCAAAGGAATTTAGCCAAAATTCGGTTCGAAACGCACTTGACAATAAACGCACACTACTATATTACAACGAAACTTTATATGGAAACCAAGATTTGTTATCACAACTATTAGAAAGTTCGTTAATAATTAAAAAAAGATATGATAAAGATCAAAATATTGTAATATTTGATATTACCAACATATCATCTGCCCCTGTAACGATGTATAGGCATAAAGATTTACCTCCCCGATCAGTACCTAGAAAAATTGAAATCCCAGCAAAATCTAATATTCATTTTCACGTTGATCTAGATAGAGTTGAAACAAAAACAATTTGGTTTAGCGTAAGGAATTACATTTACGATATTGATAAAAATCTTGAATTTGAATTAAAATTAAAATAAATGAAGACAGTTCTCATTACTGGAGCAACAAGTGGCATAGGGCAAGCATGCTCAGAGTTATTCTTAAAAAAAGGCTGGAATGTTATTGCAACAGGCAGGAATAATCAAAAGTTAGATATGTTAAAAACATCTGGAGCTTCAGTATTCCTACTTGATATAACCAAACAACAGGATATTAACAACTTAGTAACACACATTGTTAATAATAACATTACTATAGATGTTCTTGTTAATAACGCAGGTTTTGGACAATTTGGCACAATAGAAGAAACTCCAGACGAAAAAGTTAGAGCACAATTCGACACTAACGTATTTGGTATGGCAGCTATGATTAGAGCCATACTACCTATGATGCGTGAAAATAGCAGCGGACGAATAGTTAATGTTTCATCTGCTGCTGGATTAACATCAATGCCAGGTGGAGGTTGGTATGCAGCCAGCAAGTTTGCTGTAGAAGCCATATCAGATGCCCTAAGGTGGGAAGTTAAAAAGCTCGGAATAAAAGTAGCAATTATTGAACCCGGACCTATTAAAACCGAATTTGCAGGAACTGTAAAAAACACTATTGTAATACCCGAAAATACTCCTTATGGAAGCTTAATCAAAAATCTTACACAAAGTACAAATAACTTTAAAGGTGGCTCTGTTGAAAACTGTGCAAAAATCATTTATAAAGCCTCTACAAGAAAAAGACCTCGCAATCGGTATTTGGTAACAAAAGAGGCTAAACTAATAAAGTTTCTATTATTCATTCTACCACCAAAAATTATGGATTTTTTTGTAATAAGAATGTTTATTCCAAATCTTGCGTCGAATTGTAAAAAATACCAATAATATTTGAGTAAAAACTTATCCTTAATTGATGTTTTTTTAAGTGTCTGAGATATAATGTTCGAGTTCAAAACTTGTAAAGTAATGGCAACCAGAAGTTTTACTCCCTGATTTTCGAAACTACGCAAGCCTCGAACTCGAACATTCTGAACAAGGCACTGACTGTATGGACAAACATTAAATAGTGTTTATAATTTTAAAGACATCATCAACACTTATTACTCCCATATATTCTTCTCGATTTCTATCTTCAAAAACGCCTTTATCATTTTGGATACTTGGAGCTAGTTTTGTTTTATAGATTGACACATTGTTTTTCCCGTAAGGAGCCCACAAAACCGGAGTATTTGGACCAAAAAGTCCAACAGTTTTACATCCTTGAGCTGCTGCAATATGCATTAAACCAGTGTCATTGCTAACAAATACAGAACACTTACTTATAAAGTAAAACACCTCTTTTAAATTAAGTTTTCCTATAGTACTTATAGAGTTCTCATTCATCATATTTCTGATGTACTCAACTGTGCCTTGATTACTTAAACTATCTACAAAAACTACCTGAGCATCAAGATTTTGAACAATCCTGTCTGCAAGTTCTGCAAAACGATTTTCGAACCACATTCTACTTTTAACAGATCCACTAATCCCTGCACAAAAACCTATAATCTTTTTATCAGAAAAATTTTCTTTTATATAATTATCAACTTTGCAGCGAACACCATCACATACATTTAGTTTGACTAACGAATCTGTTTGATAATCTATTCCCACTAAACGTAGCATATCAAGATAATTTTGTATCATATGCTGGTCTTTTCGAAATTTTACAACATCTGTATATAAGCGTGATCGATACTGATCAGAAAAACCAATCCTACGTTTACCTAAATAAAAAGAAAAGAGTGCACTAGTATTAAAATAAGGTTCACAATCTAAAGTTAAATCATATTTATTAAATAAAAACACTAATTTACAAATATTAAAAAAAGAATCAATTCGAATAATATTATCAGCATTTCCACACTTATAAACATCCTCAACTGATTTGGTTGTCAAAACATCAACTTTACAATTGGGATATTTTTCTTTAAGAGCTTTTATTAAGGACAAACTAATTACAGAATCCCCAATGGCCCAAAATTTTATAATTAAAATTCGATTAAACTTTAATTTCTTTTTTTTTGAAGTTTTAAATAATGAAAAAGCAAACACCTTAATTTTTCCACAATACTTATCAATATTTCGTAAAAATGCTCTCACTGGTTTCGACTTTTCCTAATCATAGACAGTTGTTCAGCAATCAAGCCCAAAAGGAAAAACAATATTCCTGAAAAAAATGCTAATAAACTTCCTGTTGAAACCCCGCTACCAGCAATAATTATTGGAATTCCTATAATTAATCCTATAATAATACAGATCCCCGAGATTGGTAAAAAAATCTTTGCAGGATTAAAAAGAATAACAATGTTTATGATTTCCATAAAAGTTTGAAAAGCTGTTTGTAAACGTATTGTACTTTTCCCGCTAATTCGTTCTTCAACAACAATAAGTTCCTCAAGCACATAATGTCTGTAACTAATAAATATCAGCGTAATTATTTCGCTAAAAGCCATAGTATCTGGTGTTAACCCAATATATTTTTTTGCCAAATTTGTTCTATATATTTTCATTCCAGAATTTAGGTCATGAATAGGTACAGGCATTAAAGCTTTGGCTAACATTCGTATAAACCATTTCCCCAGTGATTTAAAATTTCCACTTTTCTGGTTTCCCTTTCTGGAGCCAACAATCAAATCTGCATCAGTTTCCAACATTTTATTATAAAGTTTTTCTATATCCTCAATTCGATGCTGTCCATCAGCATCAACAGTTATTAGATATTCCGTTGAGCAAGTCTCTATCCCAGTCTTAATTGCTGCTCCATAACCCCTATTAATTTTATTATTAACAATAGTAAATAAATTATTGTCTTCAAACTTTTGCATTTCCTCTAAAGTTCCATCGGTAGAGCCATCATTAACAAGAATAAGCTTCCAGCCTTTTTCTTTGCATTTTGCTAACAGCTTTGGAACTATAATAACTAAATTGGCTTTTTCGTTAAAAGCAGGCATTACGACTGTTAAAGACTTGTCTTGTTTCATTTTTTAATATATTATAGTACAAAATTAGTAAAAATATAACATTATTTGCTTATTCTTATTCATCGGCTAACTGCAAGAGTACCATGTTATAGTATTCTTTAGCATTTGGATAATTAGGAGTATTCTGTAATACAATGTTAAAATCTTGTAAAGCTTCTTGCCATTTTTCATTATGCATTCTGGCAACAGCTCTACCAAAATATATTTTGGTGTCATTAGGATTAAATGCAATCGCTTTTGTATAATACTCTTCAGCAAGCATCATATCTCCCAAATTATCATAAGCAACTGCACAATTAAAATAGGCATTAGGATATTGAGGATTTATTTTAACTGTTATTAAGAAATCTTTTAAAGCAAATTCCCATTTGGATAAATTAGAGTACGCAACCCCTCTATTATAAAATACGTTTGCAAATGTATTATCTAATTCTATGACCTTATTATAATCTAGTATCGCCTTCTCCCAGTTGCCTAGTAGCCCATGAATTACACCTCTATTCCATCTTGCAAGTTTAAAATCTGGATTTAATTGAACAGCTTTATTAAAACAAATTAACGCAGAATCATTTTGATTCCAACTGCCATATATTGTTCCACAATTTAACCACGCCTCAGAAAATGTTGGATCTAATTCTTTAGCTTTTGAATAATCAGCAAATGCTAGTTCTAATTCTCCTGCACTGTTATATACCATCCCTCTATTTATATATGCTCTAGGCTTTTCAGGTGATTTCTCAATAACATCCGACCACAAACTAAAATCGGTTTTCCAAACTTTATTTCTCTGATATGTTAAATACGAAAAGATTAAAATTGGTAAAAACAACAATACAAATAAGATCTTTCTATTCTTATGCCATAATAGACTATACAATCCAGCCACGACAACAATAAAAAAGCCAATAGATGGTAAATAAGTACGATGTTCAAAAATCACATCACTTATTGGGATAATACTTGATTCGATTGATAAACTCACAAAAAAATAAATGATTGCAAAAGAAACAAGTCGGTTTTTATTATAAATATAAACAGAAAAAGCTAAAATCAAACTTAGAAAAATAAAACTTAATATCGTCAGTGGATCAAAAAAACTTAAAGAAACAGGATAATCGTGATCTAAATTTTGACCTATCGGAATAAATAGCATTAAAATATATTTTACAATTACACTAAACTGGGTAAATAAATAGTTTAATGGGGTTATTTCTACACTTGTACCAGCGGTCGCATTAGGTGGGATTGGATTAAATATATCTAAACCAAACCGATTAAATACAACAATAGAAGCTACAAAAAGCCCCCCTAAAACTAAATATGTTTTATAGTTTTTAAATAGTGTAATAAATCGTTCTTTTCTAAAAAAGAAAATCTCAACCAAAGCAATAACCACAGGCAGTGAATAAGCATTTTCTTTTGATAATACTGCTATAACAAACGAAGTAAAAACAAAAGAATAACCTAAGATTTACTAAATTATTGTTTTTTTATTAATTCTTTA
>JAQUBO010000204.1 GCA_028686735.1 Bacteroidales bacterium | reverse complement strand
TCTCGCAAGATTGGTTAAAAATGAAGGATATCGACATGGAGTCGTCGTATAAAAACCTCTCTCAACAGGTTTCGTTTAACTTAACGCCGAGCAAAAAATGGTATTTGCAACTTATGGGCGAACATTATTACAACGAAATCACGAAAGATGTTTCCAAACATTTTTTACTTGCCGATGCAGAATTTACGTATAACTTCACGGGAGGATGGGAGGTAAACCTGCTTGTGAAAAACATTTTCAACCAAAAGGTTTATGCCTATACCACATACGACGGACTTACTGAGATAAGTAAAGAGTATAAAATCCGTCCACGAAATGTAATGGTAAATGTGTTTTTTAGGTTTTGATTATAATTTACTAATATGTGAAAATCATTCCCTTCATATACACAACCCGACGCCATGGACTGCGGCCCCGCATGTTTAAGCATGATTGCCGAACATTACGGTAAGCAATATACGTTGGAGTATTTGCGTGATAATTGTTTTATCGGGCGTGATGGAGTGTCATTATTAGGCATCAGCAAAGCTGCGGGAAAAATAGGATTCCGTACTGTAGGTGGACGGTTTACTTTTGAGAAATTAGCCGAAAAAGCACTGCTTCCCTGCATTGTGCATTGGAATCAAGAGCATTTTGTGGTGGTTTACATGGAAAAAACGAAAGAACTATGAAATTTTTTAAGCCTACAACTTTAAAAATCACACAAATCAAGTAAAAAGAATTTTTTCTATAGCGTGAAAACGGCTGTTTTTAGTTAAATAATATTAAATTAAGGATGTTTTATGGGTTTGGTTAGATTGGTTAGATAAACGTTAGACGTTGGTTAGAAAAGGTTACAAAAAAAGTTCTCATATTTGGTGCAAAGTAAAACCTCTAAAAACAAAGCCTTATCTAGTAAAGAAAAATAGCAGCGGTCAGATTATAGAAATGAGACCTCTTTATTAATCCTAATGAAAATTTGAAAACAGAATTCAACTCTTTTAAATGAGGGATTAATTATAGAACTGATTGTAACAAATGAGTGTAATAAATAAAATGAAACCTGCAGTATCAGAAACTGCAACTCTCTTTCTTCATTTAAAAGGAGAAGTAAAGAGAGATAAAAAAATGCCTTCCCTTGCCAGGAAAGCGAAACAACAATTTAATACCAGTATCAACTCGATGTCTAACCCCTTAAAACAAGAAAAGGCACTGTAAAAATAACAAAAACACGGTAAACTCAACCAACAACGAGCTTGAAAAACTGATTTTACCGGAAGCCGCTTAAAAATGAACAAAACACATTTTTTTAAAAAAGCGGTGCAGCAATTTCCAACCGATAGTAATTATTGGGAAGCTGTATGGAATAATGGACGCGGATTTCGAAAAGCGAATGAGTAGAGAAAACAAAAACATAAATATTATGGATAATAAATTTAATCTTTTAGAAGATAAATTAATAGATAAAGATATGCTATTAATTAAAGGCGGCCAAAACTTTATTGAAAATGTTGACATTAAGTCAAATGCATCTGCTGGTACTGGTTGTGGTTGCGGATGTGGTTGTGGATGTGGTGCAGAACCAGTTGAATATTTATAAAGTGAGTCGTATTTAGAAAATTTTCAAACTCCTCAATTGAGGAGTTTGAATTAAAAATATAAACAATGAAGAAAAGCTATTATAATATACCGATTCCACTCAATAATAATTTTCTATATTTAAACACTAAATCTGAGGGTTATACAATACTATCTAAAAAATATCATGATTTTATTGAAAATGAAAAATATGACCTAATTGAAAAAAAAATCCTGTCTGATTTGTACGACAATGGACTCCTTATAGAAGATGATATTAATGAATTTCAGGACTTATGTAGAGAATATACAGATTCAGTTAATAACGATAAAACATATTATCTTACTTTAATACCATCTTTAGATTGCAATTTAAATTGTTGGTATTGTTTTGAAAGTCATATAAGAGGTAGTAGGTTGAACGTACAGATAAAAGATCATATTATAAAATATATTCTTTATCTTTTTGAGGAGAAAGGAGTAGAAGTTTTGCACGTAATGCTATTTGGTGGAGAACCATTGTTGTATTTTCAAGAAGAGCTATATCCACTGCTTTTAAAAATAAAAGAAGTTGCTCAATCAATAAATAAACTTATTTATTTTTCGTTCATTACAAATGGCGTTTTGATCAATGAAGATTTTTATCCGTTATTTAAAAACCTAAAAGCAAATTTTCAAATATCTATTGATGGTTATAGAGATAAACATGATACGGTGAAAAAGTTAAAGAATTGCAATAAAAGTACGTATGATCATATAATTAAAATTTTATTTGAACTGACTAACTATTACAATGCTTATATTAATTTAAGAATAAATTATGATAACAATACATTAAAGCGCATTTCTGAAATTATTAATGACATAAAAAAAATAGACAGAAAAAAAATAAACATCCATTTAGAGAGAGTGTGGCAAACAGAAGATTATTTAAACAAAGACCCTGAGATATTGAAGAATGTAATCAATTCTTTTTTATCAAGTGGATTTAGAGTTAGTTATTTAAATCTTTTTCGAAGAAATATATCATGTAAAGTAAGCAAGTATAATCAAGCGGTAATTTCATACGATGGCAAGGTATACAAATGTTCTGGACGAAATTTTGATGAAAAAATGGTAGAAGGATATTTATTATCTAATGGGCAAATAAAATGGGATGTGGATAAGTTAACTCAAAGATTATCAATAAATACTTTTGATAATGATATGTGTAGAAAATGTAAGCTTTTACCTCTTTGTTGGGGTCCATGTTGTCAAAAACAAATGGAAGCGTCGGAGAAGGATTTTCATAAATTCTGTCCGTTAAATCATATGGAAATGCCTCTAAGTGATTATATTTTATATCGATTTAACAACGAATATGTGAGCCAGCAATTAATGAATTCATAATAGATAATAATATATGAGAAAAACCTTTACAGCAATACTTTTATTTCTTGCAGGAATAACTAATGCTCAGTATAAATTATCAGGATATGTGTTGGACAACGATAATACACCAATATCCGACGCTTCTGTTGTTTTACTGAAAAAGGATTCTATTACATTAGCTTCAGGTACAATTACTAATGAAGAGGGATTTTTTATCTTCCCTCAATTAAAAAAAGATAAATATATTCTGACGATAACTTACGTAGGCGGTAAAGCAATCATGGAAGAAATAACATTAAATACTGACAAAGAATTACACTACATTTTAGATATGAATGTTGAACTTGACGAAATTGTTGTTTCTTCCGATAGAAGCAATATTACAACGATGACTTCGTCAGGTTCTTCATTTTATCTTTCGTCGAAAGCAAAAGATCAAAAGGATATTTATGTAGCTTTGCAAGAAATTCCAAAGTTGTCCATAGATAAAAACATGCGCTCTATATCACTCTCTGATGGCTCCAAACCTCTTATTTTAATCAACGGTTTGCGCCGAGAAGGAGGCATCAGCTCGTTAAACCCCGCGGATATCGAGAGCATAGAAATAATAGAGTCGCCTTCAATTAGATATTCAAAAGAAGGTTACACAGGGATAATAAACCTGAAAGTAAAAAAACCGCAGACGAAATATCATTATTTAAATGCGGGAACCAATTTAAATCCCCAATTTTTATATGGAATTGCTGATGCTGCATACGAAACAGGAAACGAAAATAGCTCATTTTACATAAGCGGACAACAATTTCATTTTTATCGTAACAAAGCGAATGTAACAGATATCATTAACAATAAAAGTTCTGTTAAAGAAGTTAATTCATTGAATATTTCCAATTACTACGACAATTTTTTAGCAATAGGAGGCGACAAAGTTTGGAATGAAAAAAATTATTCTTCATTTAGTGTTACCATGCGTCAAATACCTATTAGTGGCAATCATGATGGCGAGGGGAGTTTCAAAAATGAATCTAACCCAAAGTTATTTTCTTATTCGCGTATTTACGATGATGAATCGTTTACTAATACCAATAATATATATCACAAGTACACGTTTGCAAATATTAACCATATAGACGCTTTATTCCGCATAAACTTTAGCAAAAACAACAGCAAGACCACGGAAATCAGCAGAGGAGTTGCTTATAATTACGATAGTGATATATATTTTAAAAATAATCGTAATTCCGGTTCTCTATCTTTGAATTATTATTTTATGCCTTTTGATGGTTTAAATGTAAATATTGGAAGTCAAACTTATTATCAAAAAAATAAAATAGAACAACGCACTACAACTGTTCCTATATTTCGTCATAATGAATGGAATGAGCATTTGTATATGGATATTGATAAAACATATAATAAAAAATTGTCAGTAGCAGCATCAATAGGCATAGATATGTTTTTTGCAACATCAGATCAACAAAAAAATAATTACTACAACTTTAAACCATCTGTAACAATAGGTTATAAACCTTCATCTAAACACAGTTTTCGATTGAGTTACAATAAATACATGCAAACACCTGCAATTACACAATTGAATCCATATAACACTTCTACCGATACGTTAATTATTAGCACGGGAAATCCATTGTTAAAGCCGCAGTACATTCACAATGCACTATTCAATTATACTTTTTCGCTTCAGAATCTCTATATTGAACCGTTTGTGAGATATATTTTACACACAGATTATATACGCTATAATGGTAAAGTGATTGACAATATTTACATTCGAAAGCCCGAAAATATGGGAGATTATAGCATATTCCAAACCGGATTAAATGCAAGATACACTTTAAAAAACTTTGGGTACATAAATGGTCGTATTGGTTTCCAACGAAATTTTTTTGATAATAATAAAATTCAAAATACTCTAAACGGCACTTTCTCCTTGTACTTATATTACAAAAAGCTGTCAATGGATCTATATTATTATGATTCCGGAATAGAGTATTCCCCAACCACAAAATTAGAATCTTCGCCCGAATCACAATTGACTTTCACGTATAAAATTAATAAGAATTGGGACATAAACGCCGGCATGCGCTTCTTATTCGGTAATAAATTAGTAGAACAATGGATGTATGACGACATGTATGAAAGATACTATAGAAACGCATTTATCAACCGAGGGTACATTGTATTATTGGGTTTCAGGTATAATTTTGACAATAAAACGACCCAAAGACAACAAAAAAAATTACAAGATACGGAAAGAGGGTTTAGGTTGATAAATGAGCAACCTTAATAGAAAATGTCATTTTCACACACCAACCCGACGCCATGGACTGCGGTCCCTCATGTCTATGCATGATTGCCGAACATTACGGTAAGCAATATACGTTGGAGTATTTGCGCGATAATTCTTTTATTGGGCGCGATGGTGTGTCGCTTTTGGGTATTAGCAAAGCTGTGGAAAATATCGGCTTTAAAACCGTGGGTGGTCGGCTTACTTTTGAAAAATTAGCCGAAAAAGCACTGCTTCCCTGCATTGTGCATTGGAATCAAGAGCATTTTGTGGTGGTTTACATGGAAAAAACGAAAGAACTATGAAATTTTTAAATTAAGCCCATAACTTAGAAAATCATATAAAAAGAACTATTTCTATAGCGTGAAAACGGCTGTTTTTAATTAAATAATACTAAATTAATAGTGTTTTGTCGGTTTGGTTAGATTGGTTAGATAAACGTTAGACGTTGGTTAGAAAAGGTTCCAAAAAAAGTTCCCATATTTGTAAAAACAGTAAGATTGCCCAATGAAAATGAATAGAAAAAATATATACGGTTCCATTAATCGTTAATCTCTTTTCGATTGTAAGATAAAAGTAAAGAGAAGAAAAAAACGCCTTCCCTTGCCAGGAATGCGAAACATTCAAATTAATGCGTAGTCAACTCGAAGTCTAACCCCTAAAACAAGAAAAGGCACTGCAAATCGAAGATCCCGATATTTTCGGGAGATAACAAAAACACGGTAAACTCAACCAACAACGAGCTTGAAAAACTGATTTTACCGGAAGCCGCTTAAAAATGAACAAAACACATTTTTTTAAAGAAGCGGTGCAGCAATTTCCAACCAATAGTAATTATTGGGAAACTGTATGGAATAATGGACGCGGATTTCGAAAAGCGAATGAGTAGAGAAAAATAAAAACATCATATATTACATGAGAAAAATAAAATTAGCAAATGATGATGATATTCTAAAACACTTAGATAATCTA
>JAQUBO010000039.1 GCA_028686735.1 Bacteroidales bacterium | reverse complement strand
CTCAACTGCAATTATAGCAATAGCAGACGGAAGAAAAACAGCCGAAGAAATCATAAATAAGGCAAAACTCAAGCTTGAAATCCCACACTTTGAAAATAATAAACAAATCCCAAGAAGAGATTTAATGCTAAAAAGGGCAAAACGCATTGAGGCTCAAAAATTACAAGAAACACCCTTAAACAATCGTCAAAACTTTAATCTGGTAAGCAAAACTCTTGACGAAAAATCAATTATAAAAGAAGCTAATCGCTGTCTTTATTGCGACGAAATTTGTAATATCTGTACAACTGTATGTCCCAACTTTGCAAACTACTCTTATGAAATTGAACCTGTAAAGTATGATTTACAAAAACTTATATTTACAGAAAACAAGTACAATCTTGTAAGTGATGGTATTTTTGAAGTAAAACAAAAATATCAAATTCTCAATATTGCTAATTTTTGCAACGAATGTGGCAATTGTAACACATTTTGCCCTACTAATTCGGCACCATATAAAGAAAAACCAAAAGTGTTTTTATCCAAAGAATCCTTTGACAATGCTACACAAGGATACTTTATGGATAAAGATAAACAAACAATTTATTACAAACGTAATGATGTAATTTCTGCACTTACAGCAATAAACGATATTTATATTTTTGAATCTGAAGGAACAATTATTAGCCTTGATAAGAACTTTAAAATCCTTGATGTTACAGGAAATATGAATAGAAAGGAATTGGATTTAAAAATTGCTGCAAAAATGAGTATAGTAATAATAGGATTAAGAAACCTATAATATTTGTTGGATTGTAATCTATTTTTTTGATTTAATTGCAATATATTTGTTTATGTTCGATTTTTAGATTTAGATATTATAAATTTTAACTAAACTTTATTATGATAAAATTTACTTTAAATGGCGAAAAGCAAAAATATACTGGCGACCCTAAACAAACATTATTAAACTATTTACGACTCGAAAAGCATATAACATCTGTAAAAGATGGTTGTTCAGGTCAAGCTACTTGTGGAGCATGCACAGTAGAAATAAATGGTAAAGCAAAACTCTCCTGCGTTATAAAAATGAAAACTCTTGAAGGAGCAGAAATTTTCACTCCAGAAGGATTCCCTGAATATGTTAAAGATGTTATAGCAAAAGCTTATGTAAATAAAGGAGCTGTACAATGTGGGTTTTGTACTCCAGGTTTTATTGTTAGAACAAAAGTTTTACTTGAGAATAACCCAAATCCGACAATAGAAGAGATAAGAAAAGCAATAAAACCACATATTTGCAGATGCACAGGGTATAAAAAAATTGAAGAAGCCATTCAATTTGCAGGAGAAACATTACAAGAAAATGGCACACTTGAAATTACAAAAACAAGTGGAAAAATCGGAATTTCACAACCAAAATATGATGCTTATAATACTGCTTTAGGACAACGTGATTTTGTTGATGATATTTTCCTCGAGAAAATGTTGTTTGGAGCTTTAAAATTCAGTGATTATCCAAAAGCAAAAGTCATAAAAATAGATACCTCAGAAGCAGAAAAAATCAAAGGTGTTCATCGTATTTTCACTTCTAAAGATATCCCAGCAGAAAAAAAAGTTGGTCTAATATTTAATGACTGGCATGTAATGATCGAAGAAGGAAGCACAACTCATTATATTGGGGATGTTATTGCTGGAGTTGTTGCAGATTCGGATAAAATTGCAAGAAAAGCAGTTGAATTAATCAAAATAGATTATGAAGTGTTAAAACCAGAAACAGATGTTTTTAAAGCTATAAATGGAGAGCGAGTACATCCAGACAAACCCAACAATTTTGACACAACACAATTTACTTTAGGAAATGCAGAAGAAACGTTAGCAAAATCAAAATACACTTCAAAAGACAGATACGAAACACAAAGGATAGAACATGCTTTCCTTGAAAAAGAAGCAACAGTTGCTCGTCCTGACGGCGAAGGTGGAATGGAGATATTCAGCCAAAGTCAAGGAGTATATGAAGACAGACGTCAAATTGCAATGATACTTGGATTACCCGAAGAGAAAATTCGTGTTATTTTAGTTCCAAATGGCGGTGGATTTGGTGGAAAAGAAGACTTGACTGTACAAGGACACACCGCAATGTTTTCATACCTACTCAACACACCCGTAAAAATAACATTAACACGCGAAGAGTCTATCAGGCTACACCCAAAACGTCACCCAGTTTTTATGGACATAGAACTAGGGGCTAATGAAAACGGAAAACTAACCGCCCTAAAATTACGTGCTGTGGGTGATACTGGAGCCTATGCATCTGTAGGAATGAAAGTAATGGAAAGAGTGGCAGGACACGCTGCCGGAGGTTATTTTATTCCAGAAATAAATATTGAAGCTAAAACAGTTTATACAAATAATATCCCATGTGGTGCAATGCGTGGTTTTGGTGCCAATCAAGTTACTTTTGCTGTTGAAAGCTGCATAGACGAAATTTGTAAAAAAGCTGGATTTGATCGCTGGCAATTCAGATATGACAATGCTCTTGTGGATGGATTACGAACTTCAACAGGCCAAAAAGTCTTTGGAGTTGGAATAAGAAAATCCTTAGAGGCTGTTAAAGATGACTTCAATAACGCAAAATATGCAGGTATTGCTTGTGGGATTAAAAATTCAGGAGTTGGAAATGGAATGATTGACGAGTCAAAAGTTAAAATTGAAATAGTATCAGAAAACCACATCATCTTAAAACACGGCTGGACAGAAATGGGACAAGGAGTGCACAATATGGCATTACAAACATTGTGCGAAGAAACGTCTGTAAATCCTGATATTATTGAAGTAATTGTTGACACTGAAGCTCAGATAAAAACAGGTATGACAACCTCTTCGCGTGCGACAGCTTTAGTCGGTTTGGCAATTATTAATGCTGCTAAAGGATTTATCGAAGACCTAAAAACAAAACCCTTGAAAGAACTTGTTGGCAAAACTTATTCAGGCCAGTTTGTTTGTGATTGGACAACAAAACCTGGTGTAACAGACAGAGAGCCAATTATTCACTATTCGTATGGATATGCTACACAAGTTTGTATTCTTGATGATGATGGGAATATTAAAAAAATGATTGCAGCTCATGATGCTGGAAAAATTATGAATCCTATGCTCTTTAAAGGTCAAATTGAAGGTGGAGTACACATGGGACTTGGCTACGCTTTAAGTGAAGATCTACCAATGAAAGATGGTTACCTTGTTAGTGATAAAATGAAAGATTTGCAAATCCTAAGAGCTCACCAAACGCCAGAAATAGATGTAAGAGGTGTCGAAGTTAAAGACCCTGTTGGACCTTATGGAGCAAAAGGTATTGGTGAGATTGGACTTGTTCCAACTGCAGGTGCTGTAGCAAATGCATTTTATGCTTTCGATGGAATTAAAAGAACTAAGTTACCGATGAAGAGGAGGTAGAGTTTCGCACTTCGAGTCACACAGGCTCGCCCTTTGGCTCCTCAGTGCAAGAGTTGGGAGTTTCGCACTTCGAGTCACACAGGCTCGCCCTTTGGCTCCTCAGTGCAAGAGTTTCGAGTGGGGATTTTGAAATAAGATTTAAAAATTATAAACGATAATAAAATATTTTTATGATAATACTAAAGAATGCAACATATATCGACTGGCAAAGTCTAAATTTTTCTGTAAAGAACATTCTTGTAGAAAAAGGAATTGATAAAGGCATCACATTTATCGATGATGCAGATACACAATTATCAGACAATAGTAATAACATAATTGATTGTACTGGTAAAATTGTTACAAAATCATTTGGTGTTGGTCATCATCATGTATATTCAGCACTTTCGAGAGGAATGGGAGCACCCAAAAAAAACCCAGAAAATTTTCAGGAAGTTTTAAAATACATTTGGTGGACATTAGATAAATGTTTAGATACAGAAATGATTGAATATAGTGCTCTAACTACTGCAATCGCTTGTGCAAAAGCTGGATCTACCTTTGTTATTGATCACCATGCTTCTCCTTTTGCTGTTGAAAGTTCATTAGAAATTATTGCTAAAGCGTTTGAGAAAGTTGGTATATCTCACCTTCTATGTTACGAGATTTCAGACAGAGATGGCTTGGACATTGCCACAAAAGGGTTGAAAGAAACCGAATCTTATCTCAAGAACAACCAAGGACTTGTTGGCTTACACGCATCATTTACTATTGGGAACAAAACTCTCGAAAAGGCTGTATCTTTAATGAAAGACGCTAGTTCTGGGATACATATTCATGTTGCCGAAGACCTTTCGGATCAAGCACATTGCTTAAAAACTTATGGAAAAAGAGTCGTTAACAGATTAAATGATTTTGGAGCTCTTAATTCATCAAAAACAATTCTTGGGCACTGCCTTCATCTTGACGATTATGAAAGAGAAATTATCAAAGAATCAAATGCATGGGTAGTTCAAAATATGGAAAGTAACCTAAACAACAAAGTCGGGTATTTTTCAGGAGAAGGCTTAGGTGATAATCTACTGCTAGGAACAGATGGAATGCACAGCGATATGCTACAAAGTGCAAAATTTGCATTTTTTGCTGGTCATCATA
Organism: Bacteroidales bacterium; assembly: GCA_028686735.1. Classification (GTDB taxonomy): domain Bacteria; phylum Bacteroidota; class Bacteroidia; order Bacteroidales; family ML635J-15; genus Bact-19. The sequence goes on along the minus strand of JAQUBO010000039.1, from coordinate 21,449 downwards.
CAGATAATATTGGATATGACACAGCATATCAAAGATTCCGAAACGTTCACAATTACCTAAGTAAAAACAAGTTCAAAGGAGATGGAGAAAACAACTTAGTAGTTTTAGATTATAAATCCCCTACTCTACTTACAAAAGATAATTTCTACGGACATTTCTTATTTGGATTTAATTCTGCCATGATAACTGATGTTATTTCAGATGGAAAACTAATTGTTAAAGACAGAATTATGCAAACTGTTGATGAAGATGAGATATTAAATAAATCTCACGAAGTTGCTAGCAAACTATGGAAAAAAATGGCTCAATAACACTATTATGGCAAGATCAAATACTATAGAAAAACTTACAAAAAAATTAAACCTTATTCCCCACCCAGAGGGCGGATTTTACAGAGAAACATATCGAAGTTCTGAAAAAATACATTTAAATCAATCTAACAACGGGATACAAGGGACAAGAAACCAGAGTACAGGAATATATTTCTTATTGACCTCAAGTTCGTTTTCTGCATTTCACAGAATTAAACAAGATGAAATGTGGCATTTTTATTATGGTTCGCCACTATGTTTACATACAATTGATACCACAGGAAAGCATTCGAAAATTATAATTGGAAACAATATTCTACAAGATCAAACGCCACAATTTGTTGTGCCTGCTGGCACTTGGTTTGCTGCACATGTACTCGAGGGAGATTTTTCTCTAGTGGGATGTACTGTTTCTCCAGGTTTTGATTTTAAAGACTTTGAACTTTCAAAAAGAGAAACGCTAATTTCTTTATTTCCAGAACATAGAAATATAATCGCAAAATTATCAAGAGAATAGAATCTTATATTTCGCATAAAACACAATGTTTAAGGATACTTAGACACTCTTCAAAGACTAAACAGGTGCAAATTATACAAGTAAAAAACAATCTCACTAAATTTTGTTAAATTTGCAAACAATTAAAGAATTATTAATATGGAATTATCAATAATTGAAATTATAGGTTACGCATCATCAATAATAATTGCAATATCGATGATGCTAAACTCTATTGTAAAGTTTAGATGGGTTAATCTTGTAGGGGCTACAATAATGACTGGTTATGGGTTTGCTCTTGGAGCTATACCTGTTGGAATACTAAACTCGTTTATTATGGCAGCAGACATTTATTATCTTGTAAAAATTTACTCAAAAAAAGAAAAATTTGAAACCCTAGAAATACGTTCAGACAATAGATATTTACTTAAATTCCTATCTTTTCACAGCAAAGATATTCAGTATTTTTTTCCAGGATTCCAATATAAGCCCGAAGTAAATACAATAAGTTTCTTTGTTTTACGAGATATGAGGGTTACAGGAATATTTCTTGCACATAAGACAGATAAAAACACATTAAACGTTGGTCTTGATTATGTTATTCCCGAATATCGAGACTTTAAAAACGGCAGATATATTTATAAAAGGATTATAAATAAATTTATTGACAGTGGCATTACTAAGATTGTTACCAATGGAAATAGCAAGCAATATATTAAATATTTAGAAAAAACAGGTTTCATTAAAAATCAAGAGGGCATGTATGAAAAGAAAATTGCATAATTATTTGTAATTTTGTTAAAAACAATCTAAGATGAAAATTCTTATTAAAAACGGAACACTTGTAAATTCAGATAAATCTTTAATCGCAGACATTCTAATTATTAACGATAGAATTAGTGAAATTTCAAGTAATATTGCAACATCTTATGATTTTAAAGTAATAGATGCCAAAGACAAATATGTAATTCCAGGAGGAATTGATCCTCATGTTCACATGCAGTTGCCAAACCCAGCTGGATATTCATCTGACAGCTTTCACACAGGTAGTAAAGCAGCAATATTTGGCGGAACAACAACACTAATAGATTTTGTTACTCCCTCAAGAGGACAATCTCTAACAGATGCTTTACAAACTAGAATTGACGAAGCAAAAAATGCCATCACAAATTACAGTTTTCATGTAAGCCCTGTAGAATGGCGCAGCTCAACCGAGTCAGAAATAAAAGAATGCTTAATAAAAGGGTTTCCTTCTTTTAAGGTTTATTTGGCGTATCAAAATACTATCGGATTAAATAATAATGAATTCCAACAAGTTTTATACACAGTAGGAAAGTTAGGTGGATTAGTTACAATTCACTGCGAATTAGGTAACGAAATTGAAAAAACTAGAAATAAATTCATTTCCGAAAACAAAACAAGTGTAAAATATCATCCTGCATCTCGTCCTACCGAACTAGAAGCCAAAGCAGTAGCAACGACTATTTCATTAGCTAAAAAACACAATTGTCCTATATATATTGTACATGTTTCATCTGAGCAATCTCTAAATTTAATAAAAGAAGCACAACAAACAGGACAAACCGTATATGCAGAAACATGCCCTCATTACTTGCTTTTAGACGATTTAAGATATATTGGAGAGTTTGATAAAACTGCACCATTTGTTATAAGTCCTCCACTACGTAAGAAAGCGGATCAAGATGCACTTTGGAAAGCCATTAGTAATAACACAATACAAACATTAGGCACAGACCACTGTCCATTTAATTTAAATCAGAAAAGATTTGGACTAAATGATTTTACAAAAATCCCAAACGGTGCTGGAAGTGTTGAACACAGACTAGAGTTGTTATTTACTTTTGGTGTTCTAACTAATAAAATTAGCATAAATAAACTGGTTGATATTACATCTACACAAGCAGCAAAGATTTTTGGATTGTTTCCTCAAAAAGGAATTATTACAAAAGGAGCTGATGCCGATATTGTAATTTGGAATCCTAAAGTCGAAAGAATTATTTCATCAAGAACTCATAAACAGAACTGTGATTGTAATATTTTTGATGGCTTCAAAATAAGAGGACAGGCAGAAACTGTTATTAGAGGTGGGGAGATTATTGTAGAAAATACTAGTTTATCGGCTAATGTGTCAAAAGGAAAATTAATAATGCGATAACAATTAATGTTTTTTGCAATATATTCTGCACCTTCTCACATTTTACCAACTAAATAGTGTTTGCAAGAAAACACCAAATACCCAAACTTTCTACGATATATCACATAGAGGATATTTCAAATTGGGGCTTTATTCACCTTGATTTTTATATAATTCTTCAAAAAATGAAAGTTTCGTTTTCAATTCAGTATCAATTTCATTATTAAAATAAGCGACTTTAATTCTTTTGTTATTATTATCTAAAAGTTTGAAATCTAGATTTTCTTTCCATTTATATCTAATAGATTTAGCATGAGTATTTCTTTTGGGGTTGCCTACAGGATATAATACTTTACCTGCTTTTAAAACGTTTTTTCCATATATTGGATACAAAGCTCCATTTGGCATTGAAAGTAGATTGATGATTAAAATTTCAAGATTTTTTTCTTCATACAGGATTGTAATAAAATATGTCAAGCAAGGTTTCTTTAACCCACCTTCAAGAGTATAATAATGTGGTAAACATGCATCGTCATAAGTTTTTTCATTACCACTTACATCTAATTTGCCATTGTAACTGTTTTGATTGTTACCAACAAATATATCCCTTGTATAATCACCAATATTTCTGGTTTGAACGGTTTTTAGGTCGATATGTATAAAAGCATCTTCTACTTCAAAAAAAAGATCTGCACCAATAGGAGCAGAATTTGGTTGGCCTATGCCTTTGCCATTTAAAAGTGAATACACAATTCTTTCAGCTCCTGTTGCAAAATCAGAAATACCTTTGCCTTCTTCAGTTGGATTCCATTTAGGATACCAATCATTTTTAATTTTATATTTTGTTTTGAAACCTAGTAGTAACTCATCTTCTGCAAATTTTAGAAAGTGAAAATATTTATTTAAGTAATTGCAATTTAAAATAACCATCAATGCTGCTATTATAAATATAATTTACTATCCAATTCTCATTTTTATTTTTTTCTAACTCCTCAATTATTAATTCTTCATCTGTTCCGTCATTACCAGCATTTTTTTTAGTTTTAATATTGAATAGAATACAAAATTCTTTAAAATTATCTACTTCAATTTCTTTAAGGGGTATAATTACTGACATATATTTATAAATTTTCAAACCATTGTTTTTTTATTTTAACATTTTCTATTTGTTCGACTTCTACACCTAAATTTAAATGTTTTAATTTTTGAACAAAATCCACACCGTCAACTAAATCAATATTTGGAGCACCGTCTCTTCTCGCTTCTAAAATAGCATCTCTAGTAAAAGTGCCAGTTGTCAAAACTAATCCTTTATCTGCTCTTCCAACCATTGCTCCTCTGAAATCTCTAATAACAGATGACGAAACACTTTTTGCAAATCTTTTTGCTTGAAAAACAACATGAAAAGATAAAGTGCCATTAATTTTAATAATACCACTTCCATCAATACCACCATCACCAACTTTTCCTGTAACTTTTACATCAACAAACCCTAATTCTCTTAACAATCTTTGGCACAATCTTTCAAAAGCATTTGGCGAAATATTTTTAATTATTTCTAATAATTCATCTTCCCATTTAATTTCAGAATTCTCAAAGTCTGATTGTATATCTTCATTTTCAGCAACAGATGAAATATTATATTTTTTACGAATATTTTTTTCATAAACAGATTTCAATAATTCACTTTCATCAATATTTTGAATACCCTTACCCTTTTCTGTTAAAGACCAAATACCTCTTTGAGAATTTTCTATTAATTCAGCATTTTTTAAATTATTTTTAGCCCAAGCAAGTTGATAATTTAATTTTGTCCTTGAACCTTTATGTATTTCATTAATTTGATTTTCTGTTAGATTTAATATATCAATAATTTTTTCTTCAATTTCATTTGAATTTGCTGACCCTCCTAATTCTCTTAAAGCTTGTAAAGTTGGATTTAATAGGTCTTTATATTTTAATTTAAAATAATTCATAATTATGCTACATTATTTTATTTATACACATTATTTAAACTGCCAAAAAAAACAAAATCATCTGGAAATGTTTGGATAATTGCACATTCTCTAACAGACATACGCCTTTCTCTATTCGGGTGTATTTCAGGTCCAGTGGCTGTTATTGTATCACTGGGAGTTTCCCAGTTATTAATTCTTAAAGATTGTTCAAATCCAGCTTGAATAAAACCTAAATCCAACCCACCGCATCCAGAAAACAAACTCGCTATTTTATATTTACCTTTCATTTTACAAAAATACTAATGTCATTTCAATTTTAATAAAACATTTTAATCTTATGCTAATAGCAGTTTTATAGCATTGCTGTTAAACTTATACAAATATATTAACTTCCTAAACTATCTCTATAAACTAATACAAACATAAAAGTTCAGCTTATCTCTTTCTTATTACACTACATAAAACATACAATAATCAATTGTATAATGCGTATAAAAGTAACAATTATAAATTCAAAACCTATAAAAAATCAAATGTTTTTATGCAAGTTACAGCATATTCAGTCTGTACAATAACACAGTCTCTTCTCGCTTTGATACACCTTAGCTTATAATTCAAAACTATTTTAGGGATTTTAAATTTTACAACCTAGTAATTATTTACCTTTTTCAGCTAATAATCCAACTCCGTAAGAGTAAGAAATTGGCATTTTGTCAGCAAAAGCGACTGGAAAAGCATCTGGGAAGTCCTGCCTAGCCATTTCGAGATAATATGATGTTTGAGATGCTTCGTTATGAGGATATATATAATATTTATATCTACCAGAAATCTTAAGTTCTACAATATCGCTAAAGCCTTGCAATTCATCGGAGGTCTTCTCGATTTTAGAGTTTGCTGCACGAATTTGTATCATAAACTGAATCTCTGCGTTTGATATATCCGAACTTTCAGTATCTTGTGTTTCGGACTTAATCTCTTCTTCTTTATCTTGTTCTCTTTTAAGATTTTTTTTTCGGTTTTTTTCGTCTTTTCGTTTTTGTTTTTCAAGTACTTTTCTATCTCTCCGGCTTAACTCACTATCATCAGATACATTAACAGTTCGCCCAATATTCATCAAACTAAAGTTAACATACTTTTTAGGATTAAGTCTTAAGTCTTCAAGTAACTTATCAAGATTTTCAGAAGCATTTTCAAGCTGTTTCGCCAATTTATCGTCCTGCAATAATTGTCCAAACGTACCTTCCCCATTATTAACTTTTTCGATGATTGCGTTAAAATCGGTTAATGCTTGATTAGCTTGAATTATAGTTTGCGAAACATTTAATGCAATAAGTGTATCCGAAAAAGTGGAGAGGTTATTAATAATATTAGAAATTTGCTCGTGGTTGTTACGAAGATTATAAGTAATAGACTCTACATTTGACAAAATTCTAGAGATTTTGCCAGACTCTTGTACTAACATTGTATCAAGGCTGAATGCGGAGTGCTCTATATATGCCATTGTAGTCTTAATACTGGCAAAACTTTTTTCGAGATTATCTCGTGTTTCTTCATTAAATATATACGAAATAATAGTAATAGCTTTTTCTATTTCTTTCATCAACTCCTCAGCCTGATTTTTTAGTGGTAACATTTGCACACTAACCTGGTCTTTAAGGCTTTGTTCAACCTCCCCAATCAGAGTATCATTAGGCTGGTGGAACTTTTTATTCGCTCCAAAAATCAACTCTATACCCTTTGACCCCATCAGATCCATGCTATATATTCGTGCAATAGTTTGCTCTGGCAATAAAAACTCATTAGTAACTTCCAAAGTAATCAACAATTGGCAATCATTATCGGGCATAAAAGTAATATCTGCAACTTGACCAATTTTGTATCCATTTACTGTAACTGCACTGGAACTGTTAAGACCTTCAATACGGTCATAATACACGTAATAGGTATTAGTTTTTTTTAATAAAGATGTACCCTTAAGAAAATTAAATCCCCAATAAGCTACAGCAAGAATAATTATTCCTACCAATCCATACCAAATATAACGTTTTTTAGATTTCTGCATTTTTTACTGTCCCAATTCACTACGTGCCTGATTTAATGGTAATCTTTCTCCATCTTTAAAAGCTACAATAAAACAACCCTCAAATTCAGACTTTAATTCATTTTGAAGCTTAACAATTTTTTTATAATCAGTTTCTTTTCCGATTGTATATTTATAAACTCCGTTATGCAAATATACATTAACATTTTGATAAGATATAAATTTCGATGAATTAATTTCAATTTTTTGTGCCGAGGTAATAACCTGCACTGTAAAAAACACTCCTTTTTCGTTTTTAATTTCCGGTATTGAGTTTATATTTTCTGCTATCAAATTTTGAGTATTGTCAGCAATAGCATCATTATCTTTATCATTATCACTATCATTATCACTAGCTCTAGCATTATCTTCATAGTGTTTTTTATACTCACTAAAAGCATCAAACAAAGCAAATGCAAGATTATTTTGTCCTTCGGCGGAATTTAGATATTTTTCTTCTTCGGGATTAGATATAAAGCCAAGCTCTACCAGTACAGAAGGCATAGTTGTTCTCCATAAGACCAAAAACCCTGCTTGTTTAACACCTCTATCATTTCTTTTTACATTATCGCGTATCTCATCCTGCACTTTTTCGGCAAAAGTGAGACTCTGAGTTAAGTTAGCATTTTGATAAAGGCTAAAAATTATATGATTTTCGGGGTCATTAGGGTCAAACCCTCCATATTGTTCTTCATAATCATCCTCTTTGAGAATAACAGAGTTTTCTAGTTTAGCCACCTTAAGGTTCGCATCATTCACATGCAATCCCATAACAAAAGTTTCGGCTCCATAAGGCGAACTACTTGTAGAGGCGTTAACGTGTACACAAATAAAAAGATCTGCACTATTATCATTAGCAATTTTTGCTCTTTTATATAATTCAACAAAACTATCATCGGTACGAGTATAAATAACATTAATATCATTATACTTTTCTTCTATCATTTTACCAAACTTAAGAGAAATATCTAAAGCAATATCCTTTTCTTTAGATATTTTGCCGACTGCTCCAGGGTCTGATCCGCCATGTCCTGGGTCTATCACGACAGTTTTTATTTTACTTTTGTCGGGAGCCTGAGCTTTTACTAAAGATATAGGCATAATAATTGCAAAAGTCATAAAAAAAATAATATTCTTAATTTTTTGTATCATAAACATATTAGTTTTTGCTTCCGAAACGTTTTTTTCATTAGTTTTGGGCAAATTTACAATTTTGTACAAAGATATATTTTTCATATCGGTTTTAAAAAAATTGTTAGTACTATTATTAACAGTTGTATGTGTTTTACCAAACACCAGTTTTGCGTATAACAATCTTCGTACCACAACAGAATATAACACTAAAATTTCATATTCATCATATAACACACATTTTAATTTCCAAATTGATGACACAATAAAAGAAATACACCAAAAAACTGTTGATTCTATTCCAATTCCAAAATCTAGCATGGCTTTCGACTATCCTATTTACTACGATGCTGAAGATTCTCTTAAATTTGATTTTATCCAACAAAAAGCCTATTTGTATGGCAATGCAGTTGTAATATACGAAAACATTAATTTAACTGCTTCTTTTATCCAGATGGACTTTAACACTAATGAAGTTTTCGCCTATGGCATTAAAGATAGCACAGGAATTGTACAAGGCAAACCTTTATTTAAAGATAACGAAGAAGAATTTGAAGCAGACACCATTCGCTATAATTTTAGAAGCAAAAAAGGAATTATCAAAGAAGTTACCACTGAATTTGAAGGCAGTTTTTTACATGGAGGTAGAACAAAAAAGCAAGATAATGGGCATGTTCACATGATAGACGGTAAATTTACCACCTGCGATTTAGATCATCCACATTATTATTTTAAAATTAGTAAAGCTAAAGTTATCCCAAATGATAAAGTTGTATCAGGTCCTGCATTTCTAGTAATTGAGGATATCCCTACTCCTTTAGGAATTCCATTTGGTTTTTTCCCAAACTCTAAAGGAGGCTCTAACGGAGTTTTAATTCCAGAATTTGGTTCAGAGGATAACAGAGGTTTTTTCTTACGCAAAGGAGGATATTATTGGTCAATAAATGATTTTATGGATCTAACACTATTAGGAGACCTCTATTCAAAAGGAAGTTGGGGTCTTAGTCTTGCAACAAATTACAAAGTCAGATATAAATATAGCGGTAATCTTATTTTAGTTTACAATAAGAATAAAATAGGCTATGAAGGACTGCCAAATTTTCAGTTAAGTGATATGTACTCGGCAAAATGGAGATTTACTCAAGACGCAAAGGCCAGACCAAATTCTACTTTTTCGGCCGATGTCAATATAAGTTCATCACAATTTGACAAGTACAATTCATACTCGGCCAATAATTATATGTCCAGTAACAAAACCTCAAGTATTTCATACAGTAAAAATTGGCCTGGTACTCCTTTTAGTTTAACTGCCGCTCTTCGACACAATCAAAATAATACAACTCAACAAATAAATCTTACTTTACCCGATATTACATTTAACGTAAACAGAATTTATCCTTTTAAAAGGCAAGTAAAAGTTGGTAAAACCAAATTTTACGAAAAAATAGGAATATCCTATAATATGAGCATGACAAACAAAGTAGAGACAACCGACTCTGCATTTTTTGATATCGATTTAAATAATATTACTAATGGTATCTATCATAAAATTCCAATCAACACTTCTTTTAAATTTTTAAAACATACAACTATCGCACCGAGTTTCAACTACGCTGAACGTTGGTATTTTAAGGAGCTTAACCAATTTTGGGATTATAAAAACCCCTCGGACACCATAGGTTTTCTTGCCTCAGAATATCGCACAAGATTTTCACGTGCATGGGATTACAATGCTGCTGTAAATTGGTCAACGCAATTATATGGTATGTTTAATTTCAAAAGAGGTAGAATAAAAGCTATACGCCATGTAGTTACTCCCAATGTTAGCTTTAACTATCGTCCCGATTTTGGTGTTGAAAAATTTGGATATTATGACGAGTATTATCGAATACAATATAATGGGAACACAGGACAATATGATACCGTAAGTTATGTTTATTCACTATTCTCAAACCTACCTTATGGCAGTCCTTCACGTGGAGGAGCTGGAAGTGTGAATCTTAGCCTTGGAAATAATTTAGAGATGAAAGTTCGGAACCCTAAAGATAGTACAGCTACAGATAAAAAGATAAAACTTATGGAGTCACTCTCTTTTTCGACAAACTACAATATAATGGCAGACAGTTTAAACTGGGCACCTTTATCAGTTAGCGGAAGAACAAGAGTCAAATTATTAGACCTTACATTTAGAGCAAGTTTAGATCCATATTCTTATGGAATGAACGAATACGGTACTTATCGTCGTATAAATGAATTTTTAATCAACTCTGAAAACAAGCAACTATTTAGAATGACAATAGCTTCAGTTTCGGCAAGTTTTTCGTTAAATTCATCAAAAACACCCAAAGAAACAAGCACAGCTTCGCAACACGAAGTTTTATATGGTTATCCAGAGAACTATGTTGATTTCGATATCCCCTGGAATTTAAGGTTTAGTTACAACTTTAATTATAACAAACCTTATGATGAGTCCACAATTACCCAAAATGTCAGAATGACAGGTGATTTTAACCTTACAAAAAAATGGAAAATCAGTTTTGGAAGTGGTTATGATTTTGTTTTAAATAAAGCAACCTATACAACTATCGACATCTATCGCGACTTACACTGCTGGGAAGCAAGCCTACATTTAGTACCTTTTGGATCGCATAAAGCTTACATGTTTCAAATTAATGTAAAAGCCTCAATGTTAAAAGACCTAAAACTTGCTAAAAGACGAAGTTGGTACGATAATTTCTAAATTAAGTAAAAGTTGCATATTAAAAGTCAACTAATTTGATATTTGTACGTTAATTTACTAATTTGGCAAAGTGTTTGAATAACAAAAAACATTATAAAATTTTACTAAATTTGCACAATATATTATAATTTTTAAATAAATAACTTATGAAACAACTACTTTTTATCATTTTAATTTCAATTTTCACAATCGGAGTATTTGCACAAGAATATGAAATTAAAGTCAAAATAAATGGAATTAGTGATACTGTATTGTATTTAGGACACCATTTTGGAGAAAAAAAATATGTAGTCGATACCACAGTAATAGACACTAAAGGGAATGCGGTTTTCAAAGGCGATAAAAAACTAAATAAAGGGATTTATCTTATAGTAATGCCCTCTAAAGGCATGAATTATTTTGAGTTTTTAATAGCAGATAAAAAAAGTTTTTCTATCGAAACAGACACTGCTGGATATGTAGAACACATGAAAATAAAGGGTAGCAAGGAAAACTTGGTATTTAATGAATATCAAAAAAAGATGGCCTCTATCCAAGAGAGACGTACAGAACTCAACAAAGAATATGAAGAAACAAAAGATAACAAACCAGAAAACAAAAAAGTTATTGACAAAATGCAAACTCTTAATAAGGAAAGAGTAGAGTATATGGATAAACTTGTAAAACAAAACCCCAATTCTTTCTTTTCTAAGGTACTATTAGCAATGAAAGATGTCGAAATTCCTGATCCTCCAAGAAACGAAGCAGGCATAATAACAGATTCATCATTTCAATATAACTATTTTAAAACTCACTATTTTGATTATATAGATTTTGCTGAAAGCGGATTGTTGAGAACCCCTATTTTTGAAGGCAAAATAAATTATTATTTTGATAAAATGGTTGTGCCATTAGTTGACTCATTGCTTCCCGAAGCAAATAATATTATTCAACAAGTTTATGATGCTGGAGATAGTTTAATGTTTCAATTCACAGCCTCTCATTTATTACACTATTTTGAGTCCTCTAAAATAATGGGATATGATGCTGTTTTTGTTGACATTGCTGAAAAATGGTATTTAAGCGGCCTTGCCACCTGGGCAGATAGCACATTTTTATCAAAACTAACCGAAAGGGTTGAAAAGATTACTCCAACAAAGCTAGGAGCGGTTGCATACAACCTAGAACGTATGCAAGGCTTAGACGATAAATATTATAATTTACATGATATAAATGCCGACTACATAACACTAGTTTTTTATGAGCCACATTGCGGACATTGTAAAACTGAAGTTCCAAAATTAATGCAATATCATAGAGACAGTTTAAAAGCTCTAAACGTTAAAGTTTTTGCTGTATATACACAATACGACAAAGATGAGTGGAAAGAATTTATTGAAACCAAAAACCTGACTGAAGACGGCTGGTACAATGTTTGGGATGGCCCTTACCCTCACTCAAAATTTAGAGATTTTTATGATATATATAGCACTCCAGTAATTTATGTATTAGATAAAGACAAGAAAATTATTGGGAAACGTATCGGGGTCGATAACATTAAAAGCCTAATAGAATTTACAAAAGAGAAGATAAAACGTGAACAAAACAAAAAATAAAGTAATTATCTTATCAAATAAGCCATATTTAAAAGCTTTTAAATATGGCTTATTTGTTTTGTTTTTAACAATAAGCTTCAATTCTGTTGCATATAATATCAAAATCGAAATCGAAAACTGTCCCAAAAGTTTAATCTATTTGGGAAAACATAAAGGACCTGATTTTGAAGTTATCGACTCTGTTGTTGCAAATAACGAATTGGTCATTTTTAATTCTAATAAAACATTAGAAAAAGGGGTTTACTTTATTATTATTCCACCACAAACCAGATTTGATTTTATTATCGCCGAAAATCAAGACTTTACAATTAAAACTGACAACAGAGATATTTTAAATAAATTAGAAATAACTGGCGAAAAACAATATCAGATTTTTATTGAGTTACAAAAAAAGATTGCAGCAATAAACAAACAACGAACACAATTAGAAATGGAGCTTAATTTCTTTGAAATGTATCAAAAAGATACATTAAGTCATGTAAAAAGCAAAATAGATAGCCTCAATAATGCTCAATTAAAATTATATAGCTCATATAAAGTAGGATTAAGCCCCAACGATTTTCTATATAAAATATTAAATATACTAGAGCCATTTAACCCACCAGATAGTATCAATAAACTACAATATTCTAATCCACCAATTCATTACAAATACTATATCAATCATTATCTAGACAGAATTGATTTTACTGAGGCGGCATTACTAAATACTCCGGCATTTGTTTTTCATAAACAACTTGAGGATTATTGTTATTATTTTTTTGATATTAGAGTAAACAAACTTAACGAAGTTTATCCCGATATTGATAGTTTAATTGCTAAAACTAACAATAATCCCAAGTATGAACAGTATATTTTAAGTTATCTAATTTCGAGGTATGAAAAGCCAACGGATTTACGACTTGAGGGGATTCTAGTATATGTTTATAGAAATTATTTTATGATTAACAAACCCAATTGGGTAACACAACAAGCTTACGATATAATGAAATTAAGAATCGAAAGCATACAATATAATCTTATAGGTTCGATTGGAAAAAATTTGATTTTAACAGATTTTCAAGGAAACAAATCTTCGATATACAGTTTAAACTCCAATTATAAAGTATTATTTTTCTGGGAGCCCGACTGCGATATTTGTACTGATGCTCTATTAGAATTAAATTCTGTTTATGACCAACTTGCTGCAAACGACATAGAAGTAATAGCGATAAATACTAATAATAAAAAGAAAAAAGAATGGCTTGAATTTATAAGCACACACGAACTTAATTGGATTAATGCATTCGATAAAGATAATACAACACAACATGCGACTTATTATGGAACATACAAAACTCCACGCATATTTGTACTCGACAAACATAATAAAATTATAACCAAGGATATAAAACCAAATTATCTTTATAATTATATAATGACTTACGAAAATCAAATAACAACCGAAAGAGGAATGTTTGATTTTATGTTTGGCGAATAATACCAATATAATTACTTGCCACTCAAATATGAGATAAAAAAAATGAGCAACCAGTTGTTACTCATTATTATCATGCATTATTTTTAATTAATTCTTAAAATACTAAAAACAATCAATGCGAATGATATCAGAAATTAAAAATTACGCATCGATTTTAGCATAGGTCGCATTAGCTTCTATAAATTCTCTACGAGGAGCTACTTCGTCTCCCATAAGCATTGAAAATATCCTATCAGCTTCTGCGGCATTATCAACCGTTACCTGTCTAAGAGTACGAGTTTCAGGGTTCATTGTAGTATCCCACAATTGAACAGCATTCATTTCTCCAAGACCTTTATATCTTTGAATATGTAGTCCAGCTTCTTTTCCCTGCCCGAGTTCTAGTACTGTTTCTTCTCTTTGTTGCTCTGACCAAATGTATCTTTCGGTTTTACCTTTACGAATAAGGTAAAGAGGAGGTGTTGCCACATAAATATAACCTCCTTCTATAAGTGCCTTCATATATCTAAAAAAGAAAGTCATAAGCAATGTCATAATATGACTACCGTCAACATCGGCATCGGTCATAATTATAATTTTATGATACCTTAATTTAGCAATATTTAATTCTTTAGAATCTTCTTCTGTACCAATTGTAACACCCAGTGCTGTATAAATATTTTTTATTTCCTCATTATCAAGTACTCTATGCTGCATAGCTTTTTCGACATTAAGGATTTTACCTCTTAAAGGCAATATTGCTTGAAAAAGCCTATCTCTTCCTTGTTTTGCCGTACCACCCGCAGAATCACCCTCGACTATATACAATTCACAATTAGCAGGATCTTTATCGGAGCAATCTGCCAATTTCCCAGGCAATCCAGCACCTCCAAGAACATTTTTACGTTGTACTAACTCTCGTGCTTTTCGTGCAGCATGCCTAGCCGTAGCCGCAAGAATTACTTTTTCGACAATTGATTTAGCATCGCGTGGGTTTTCTTCGAGATAATTTTTCAAAAGTCCACTTACCGCTTGATCCACAAAAAGGCTAACCTCTGAATTTCCTAATTTTGTTTTGGTCTGACCTTCAAACTGAGGTTCCTGTACTTTAACTGAAATGACAGCTGTCAAGCCTTCACGAAAATCATCTCCACTGATATCAAATTTCAACTTAGAAAGCAATCCAGATTCTTCGGCATAAGATTTAAGAGTACGTGTTAATCCTCTACGGAAACCTGTTAAGTGCGTTCCTCCCTCAATTGTATTAATATTATTTACATAAGCATGAATATTCTCAGAAAAAGATGTATTATATTGCAAAGCAATTTCAACTGGAACATTATTATTATCGTTAGATATATTTATAATATTCTCAATAAGGCTTTCACGTCCAGTATCAAGATATTCAACAAATTCTTTTAGTCCCTCACTAGAGAAAAACTCTTTTGATTTAGGTTCTCCATCTTCGTTTTTTTCTCTCTCATCCACTAAAATAAGACTAATCTGTTTATTAAGATATGCCAACTCACGTAATCTATTGGCAAGAATATCAAACTGATAATCTGTAGTCATAAAAATCGAAGTATCAGGAAAAAATTCAATAGCTGTTCCCGTTTCATCTGTATTTCCAATTTCTTGGACACCACCTATTGGTTTACCAATCGCATATTCTTGGCGATATATTTTCCCGTCACGCATTACCGTAGCAACGAGTTTTTCAGAAAGTGCATTAACACAAGACACCCCAACACCATGCAAACCACCAGAAACTTTATAAGAATCTTTATCAAATTTACCACCAGCATGAAGCACGGTCATAACAACTTCGAGTGCAGATTTTCCTTCTTTCTCGTGCATATCCACGGGAATTCCTCGTCCATTATCTTCGACTAAGATTGAATTATTTTCTCTAATTGTAACTTTTATTTTGTCGCAATGTCCTGCTAGAGCTTCATCAATAGAGTTATCTACCACTTCATATACAAGATGATGTAAGCCTTTAACACTAATATCTCCTATATACATTGCAGGACGTTTTCGTACTGCATCTAATCCCTCAAGAACCTGAATACTGTCTGCAGAATATCCGTTTTTTAATTCGCCATTATTTGCCATTTTTATTTTCTCTGTATTATCAATATTTTCATTTATTTCACTCATTTTTATCCTTATTTTTCAAAAGAATACAAATATACTATTTATTAATGATTTTTGATAAAAAAAACACATTAAAAACAAGGTATTTATTAACAATTATATCAATTACAACCTATTGTTTTACAAACACTTACAATAAATCATTAATTGTAGTTAATAACAAGATAAAATATTCTAATTTAAGGGATTTAAAACAGGTATTTTAACCCCAACAGTATATTAAAACCCTGCGACTGATAATTATTCCAATAATACTGTTTTTGAGCTGTTAAATTATTCAAATAAATAAAAGCATTAAAGTTAGATGCAAAACAATAATCTGCATAAAGGTTAATGTCAATAATAGGTTTTAGTTTATGTCCATCTCCAGACAAGTCATACGAGTCTTTTGCATACCTTGTACTCAACACACCAGTTTCGAGACCAAAAGACAAATTTTCATCTAAATGGTAATTAGCCCTAAAATAAACATCAAAAACAGGCTTATGCCAAGGCTTTTCACGGCTTTGTATATATGAATAATAGTAATAATGTCCTTTGAGCACGCAGCTAAACTTCCCTATATTACGTAAAGCAAATTCTCCATAACCTGCAAAACGTTCGACATTGCTGTATTCAAGAATAAATTTATTTTCAAGATTTAATGTTGTGTCATTTACAAAAAACCCCATATTATCAATTTTAGAGTAATTTCCATTAACATGGAAATACAAATTTCTGCTAATATTCCCTTTTAATCCAAGGTCAATAACTTGAGCATAATTTGTAACTTGATAATTATTATTTCTATTTATAAATGGGTTTACTATGCTTAAATGCTCAAAGTTATTATTTTCGAGATATCCTGTAAAGCTTGCGTACGGAATAATAGTATTACTTATATTATGCTGAAACCGAATATCAGGATACACGTGATAATTGTTTACACCATCAATAAATTCACCAGTAGTTTTAGCTCCTATTTTAATTTGCCAATTTTCTGTATAATGTTTAAAATACGGATCTAACATAAGAAATACTTCGTTATATTCCACAATAGGACTACTAAATCCCAGGGCATCAAAGACATTATTATTAAAAACGAGACCAGCATTCAAACCAAACCTATTTGCTTTAACGAGCTTACTCAAATCTGCTACAAATTTGATTTTATGCTGAGCATCATTACTTGCTGCAAAAAAGTATTGATAAGCTAAGCCTAAATTATAATCCATTCTATTTTGTGCAGTATTATTAGATACAATCCCAATGTTAGCATTTAACCTATTATATCTTTGCATCTCCATTTCGGACCGATCACGAGGTTTATCAATAGTTAAAGGGACAGTAATTCCAGGGTCATATCCATAAAAATAGATTTGATTTGATGAAAATCCTATATCGCCACTTAAAGTAGCAGAACGTAAGAACTTTTTACCATAAGTATTAACAATATTGTTATTATAACCACTAAATATTTTTTGATTTGCCGAATTTTTGATTTTCCCAAAAGACGACTGATGTTTTGCAAAAGCACCTACTGAGAAATCTTTTTCTCTTCGAGAGTTATAATACACTTCAACAAATGGGGCCAAATAATTACCCATACCCAATTTTATCATTCCATTATCGAGTCTTTTAAGAGGCTCTCCCTTTACACTTGCGGCAGTTATTCTGGTAGGAGTAAAATCTGTTTTATAAACAATAGGGCTAGGATTATAATCAAACACAGGTTTTACTTCCACAGTATCTACAATCACCGGTAAAAACTGTATTCTATTTGCATCTTTTAAAACCGGAGTATATTCATTATAAATTATCACAGTTTGCTGTCCTAAGCTTCCTTCATCTTCTTGTGCAAACATGCAACTACCAATAAAAAGGGCAACTGCTACTAATATGTATTTTAATTTAACACTCATAAAAATAAATTTTAAGCTGTTATTATTCGTTATTATTTTGTTCATCACTTTGCTTATAAACATCTGTATCCTCTTGGATTACAGCGGGTTTAGGCAGCCTAATAATATCATTATCATCTTTATTTTCAAAGAGTTTACTATCTTCACTATCCTCTTCAACTAGATTTATTTTAAGATTTAAAAGGTCTTCATCAACTTTAGCTGCTTGCTCTTGATCAAGGATATTTGTTAATTTCTCACTAGCCTCATCCTTAATGCCGTCAATTTCGTTTTTATAATTAGTTAAAACTGTCTGTAAAGTTTGTTTTGCAGAATAATACTCCTCTCTCTCATAGTATATATCACTTAACAAAATAAATGATTTAGCCAACCAGTATGCTTGAGGCGAGTTCATTTGTGCAAAATCGTAAATAATATATTCAGCAATAGAATCATTATTTAATTTAAAGTTAATTTCTGCCATTCTATATTTTGCTTCTGCACCTTCGAAACTAATTACCTCCATTGATAAATCAGTAAATAATGGTAAAGCTCTTATCAAATTTTCTTTAGCATGATAAGATTTAGCCATTTTATAGTACGCTTCGCGTTTATGTTCTTCGTTAGATTTTCCATTAACAACATCAGCAGCAGCATCAATCACATTGTCCCAATTTTCGAGATTATAAGCTCATCTCAAACGTCCAATTGCAGCAATTAGTTTTGTCGATTTATTTTCGGCCAAAGGATATAATTTTTGATAATAATCAAATGCCATCTCCCATTCTTCGTTATCAAATAATATGCTTGCCGCCTTAATTGTACTCTCCTCGGTATATGCACCACGAGGAGCATCTGCAACAACTCTATAACAAATCAAAGCTGGATCTTTTTCCTCAAAATAGAAATGCAGTTCTGCTTTAAAGTAATTTGCTTCGATAGAGAATTTACCCGTAGGGAATTTTTTAAGATAATTAGTAAGCGAAGATAAAGCATCATTATATTTTTGGTCTATATATAACTTTTTAGCAGCTAACCACATTATTTCGTCCTGTTCATCTTTGCTAATATCAACAGCACCAGAACTAGCATACTCAATATACTCATCTGGATTATCCATTTCGATATAAATCTCACGTATCATCACGTTAGCATTTGAGGCTTCTTCAGAATTGGGAAACTCTGCTATAACATTTTTATAAATATTTAAAGCTTTATTATAATCTCTCTGATTAAAATAAATAGAACCAAGACTTGACATCGCAGCCTTTTTCATACTTGAGTTTGGATAATTATTGATTAATCTATTAAAGTAAAACTTAGCCGAATCTACGTTAGTTATGCTTGTTTGATATGTTCGTCCTATTTCAAAATGAGCATTTCCAACATATTCAGATTCAGGATAATCGTTAACTAATCGTCGTAAAGACCAAATTTTCTTTTTATAATCTTTTTGTCCTCCAAAAGCCAATGCCATTTGGTACAGCGTATAATCAGCACCAATAACACTAATATCAGCGGCTTTTTTATAATAATCAGCTGCTGGGCCAAATTCTTTTTCGATATAATAACAATCTCCTATTCTATTAAGAGCATCGTTCATCAGAGCAGTATTTTCAAACCCAGATTGCATTTCAAACTTTCTAAACCAAGTATTTGCCAAAACATACTGTTTTTTATTAAAATATGCATATCCAAGATTGTATTGAGCTTTCCCGTACTCCTCCAGACTCACTGAACCTGTTGAATTTACAAACTCCTTAAACTGCACAATAGCATCAGTTACATTACCTAAACGTAAATTTGCTTCTGCTTTCCAGTAATATGCTAATGAGGTAATTGTTTTATCATAAATTCTATATTCCAATGATTTATCAAACATCACTATAGCCTCATCATATTTCAACTCAGTAAAATTTTCAAGACCTCTAAAATAAGACAGTCTTTGATAAGCTGCATCAATTTTGGGTGTTCTGTCTGGCATTTTTTCAATTGTCTGAATTGCACCTAAATAATTTTTTGTATTTAAAAACGCATCTAATAAATAATCATAAGCTTTATCCACTCTCAGCGATTTTGGATACTCTTTAATGTATTGTGAAAAAGCGTTTATCGCTTCATTAAAAGGCGACAGAGAAAGTTCAAAACACAATTGTGCAAAATTAAACAGAGCATCCTCACGAATAGCTGGATTAAACTTATAAAGTGATGCGGTTTCAAAAGAATTTCTAGCTTGCACCAAATCACCCATTTTGAGATAACAATCACCCAAATGATATGCAGCGTGTTGGCTCAATGTATCTTTCATATTAACAATCTTAGTAAATGCTTTGGTGGCATTTTGGTATTGTCCATCATTATAATATGCAAACCCAATTTCATAATAATCAAAATCTGTTTTAGAGGATGAGTTTTTTATATATATATTTAAATATGGAATTGCCTCGGCATATTTTTGGGTTCGATAATATGCCGTTCCAATAAGTTTGGATATTTCGGCAGCTCGAACACCCGTAACCGAGTCTAATAAACTAGGGGCATATTCAATGAGTTCATCATATTTCTCTTGCAAATAATATATCTGTGAAATATAAAAAGGAGCTATTGATACAAATGCTGGTTGTTTTTGAAGTTCAATAAATCCTAATAAAGCAGTCTGATACTGTTCGCTAATATATTTAATATGAGAATAGAAATACAAAGACATCGGGCCATAAATATTAGTATCTTCTTTAGACTCAAAAAAAGACTTTGCTGCTCTATCAAAATCATTTCGAGCAAAATGACTAAACCCAAGTTTAAAGAAGTACTCACTTTGTTCTTCCGCTGTCAAACTCATTCTTTCGGTATTATCGTACCACTCAATTGCCTTTTTGTATTTTCGATTACGAAAGTGGTAATTCGCCATTTGAAAGGAGGCATTATTAGTATTATAACTCTCTGGATGTCCTTCGATAAAAGACTGCAATTGATACTCCGCATCATAATTAAACAAGTGCATCGCACATAATGCAATATAATATGCTGCATCATCTTTATAGGATGAATGCTCGACTCCTTTATGCATTAATATCTCCGAAAACTTTTTTTGTGCAGGCACATACATCCCTTTTTCGTAAAGCTCCATTGCTGTTAAAAAGGTAAAATCAGGCTCCACATACTTGCCTGTTTGCTGGGCAGATACTAATAAGCCCGAAAACATAAGCATTAAAGCCACATATAATCTTAGCTTAAATAACATGTTTTTTTCTTTAAGTTTATATTTTATTCTCATTCTTTCTCAGATTTTTTTTCTTTAACTGTTTGATAATAAGCCTTTTTAATCTTCTATAAAATCTTTGTCAAATTTAACATATATATGTGTCAAGTTTCACAAGGTTGTTTATGATAACTTGTATTAATTAGTAGTAAAGATAAAACTTTATTTTTAAACTGCAAAGGATTTTCTTTAAATAATTTCGGATTAATTTTAAACCATTTTTCAATA
>JAQUBO010000038.1 GCA_028686735.1 Bacteroidales bacterium | reverse complement strand
GTGCATCGCAAAGAACAAAGAACACTTCGACAAGCTTACTTCGACAAGCTCAGCACATCGCACTTCGACAAGCTCAGTACATCGCAGCACATCGCAGCACATCGCAGCACATCGCAGTGCATCGCAACGAACAGAAGAACAATAGAACAAAAAACAAAGAACAAAAAATAACGAACAAAGAACAACGAACAAAGAACAACGAACAAAGAACAAAGAACAACGAACAACGAACAAAGAACAAAAATCAATATTTAGTTATATCAGCGAAGGCACTCCCCTTCAGGGGTTGGGGGTAGCGAAGGTAACTTATTGAGTTAATGTTTGTAAAAAGCAAGACGTTTTTGAAGTAAGAATAATTGAACAATGGAACAATAGAACAATGGAACATCCGAACAGAGGAACAGGAAACGGTTTATCAGTTTATCAGTTTATCACTTCGTGTTCCTTGTGTTCTTCCCTTGTGTACTTAGTGGTAAAAAAACCACAAGGGGCACTAAGAATTCACAAAGGACACTAAAGATTATTTAAAAAAGAAGTGAAAACTAGTAATCAGTAATCGGTGTGTCGGTGTGTCGGTAATTGGTAATTGGTAAAATTGTACAAAACTAATCTTCACTGGATTAAAGAAACACATCCACACATCCTTATTAGAATTTATCAAAAAACAGAGTAGCTATAATAAAGCCTCCAAATGCAATTACTAAAATTCCCGCAATTCTATTTATAATAAGCATACGTCTTAATCGAAATTTATCGCGTAAAGTACTCACTATACTAGACAAGGCAAACCACCAAAGCGATGCACCAAGGAGTATTCCACCAATTAAAATAAGCGAAGAAATAGTTTTCGAATCTGGATCTATTACTTGAAAACCTGCAAAAACAGCTACAAAAACAAATAGAGTTATTGGGTTTGATAATGTTAAAGCAAAAATAGAAATAAAATCACCAAAAAGACCTTTGCGTTTCTTTTTTAATTGTTTTCTAAGTTGTACTGCTGGGTTAGTCGTGATTAATTTATATCCTAAAACAAATAAAATAATGCTACCAATTATACGTAAGTAAAACTGATACTCTATGATTGAGTCCATTACGATAGAGATTGAGAATCCTGCTAAAATTGCGTAAAACCCATCCGCAGCAGCAGCACCTAAACCACTAACAAACCCCGATTTTCGCCCTTTGTTTAATGTTCTTTGAATACAAAGCACACCAATAGGACCTAACGGAATCGAAGCGGATAGCCCAATTATTATTCCTTTCCACAAATAATTCAAAAACATTTTGCAAATAAACTAATTTGTTATCAAATATTTGAGAAAAATATTGTTAATTTATGTTTTAATTATTAATAAATGGATAAAACCTTAAATAAAGAAGAACTTTTCGATTTCCTTGAGGAAAAATATGTCAAATTTGCAAATCCTAAGTTTATTGAAAATGACCCAATTCAAGTTCCTCATTTATTTTGTAAAAAAGAGGATATAGAGATAAGTGGTTTTATTGCTGCAACTATTGCATGGGGACAAAGAAAATCAATAATTAAAAATGCTAAACATTTTATTCAATTGATGGACGATGCTCCATACGATTTTATAATGGGATATTCTGAAAAAGATCTCAATCGTTTTGATAATGCAGTTCATCGTACATTTAATGGTGAAGACCTTAAGTTCTTTGTAAAATCTTTGCGAAATATTTATACACAATATGGAAGCATAGAAAACTTATTCGTATCAGATAATCTATTTGATGGTTTAGTAAGCTTTCATAAGGCATTTTTTGAAATCCCCTTTTCTCAAAGAACAAAACGCCATGTGGCAAATGTAAAAACTGGCTCGGCAGCAAAACGTTTAAATATGTATCTCCGGTGGATGGTAAGAAATGATAATAAAGGAGTCGATTTTGGTATCTGGAAAAGTGTTAAACCTGCACAGTTGTATATACCTTTAGATTTGCATAGCGGTCGTATTTCACGAATGCTTGGTCTTTTAGAGAGAAAGCAAGATGACTGGAAAGCAGTTTTAGAATTAACACAAAAATTAAGAGAATTTGATGCAAATGATCCAGTTAAATATGATTTCGCTTTGTTTGGTGTGGGAGTAAATGAAGATTTTTAAATGAAAAATAATAGTTTTGAGTTTAAACAGTTTCGCATTAAGCACTATCAGGGTGTTATGAAAGTGGGAACAGATGCCGTTTTAATTGGTGCTTATGTCGAGACTTTAAATGCAAAAAATATTTTGGATGTCGGTACTGGAACAGGTTTAATCGCTTTAATGCTTGCACAAAAGTCGAAAGCTAATATTGTGGCTATTGATATTCTTAATCAGGCTTGCGAAAATGCAACCGAAAATATTAGTAACTCAAAATGGAAACAAAGAATACAGATTATCCAATCAGCTCTACAGGAATATAAACCAGAATATAAATTTGATTTAATTGTCGCAAACCCGCCATTTTATACGGCAGATACGCATTCTCCCGACATTAACCGAGCAATTGCGCGTCATATTATTAAAATGAAACCTGAAGACATAATCACATTCTGTCAAAACTATTTATCCGAAAACGGGAACTGTGCAGTTATTTATCCTGTAAATATTGCAGATTATTTTATGAAAATTGCTCAACAAAACGGCTTTTATATAAATGCAATTGTAAATATTAAAGCAAATTATAAATCCAAAATTATTAGGAAAATAATACAGTTTGGTAAAAATAAAATCGTTTTAAAAGAAAGTAATATTACGATTGAAAAAGAAACAAGACACGATTATACTTCAGAATATATTGAAATGACAAAGGATTATTATTTGAATTTTTAAAGGTCTATTTGTATTGATTGTAACAAAACAAACCCAGTTTTACCATTTTATTGTAACAGAACAAACCCAGTTTTGCATTTTATTTTGATTGAATACGTGCTTTAGACACATTTACTTCATTTTTAGTTTTGTTTATGTAGAAAAAATCTTACATTTACTAAAAAATTATCAATATATGGCCAATCAACCAAAATTAGAAAGGCTTTTGCGTTTGATGAAAATGCTAACAGGGAATATTAATTATTCTATTTCTGAAATTGCAGAAAGGCTTGAAGTTTCTGAACGAACAATTTATCGTTATATTGATACTTTTCGAGAAGCTGGATTTGTCATTAAAAACAAGGGAGATATTTACAAACTTGACAAATCTTCACCTCAATTCAAAGATATTAGTAAACTGCTTCATTTTACAGAAGAAGAGTCGCATATTTTGAAAAAAGCTATAGACAGCATTGACGAAAACAACTTGCTTAAACAAAATTTGAAAAGAAAATTAGGAACTGTTTACGACTATAAAATTCTAGCCGAAACTGTTGTAAAAGGGAAAAACTCAGATAATATAAATGCTTTGGCAGAATCAATTGTGCAACGAAAACAAATTGTGTTGAAAAATTACAGCTCCGCAAAAAGCAATATTGTTCGAGATAGGTTAGTTGAAGTTTTTGCATTTACCACAAATTACATTCAGGTTTGGGCTTATGAATTGGAATCCAACCAAAATAAACTGTTTAAAGTCTCACGAATTGAAGATGTAATAATTAGTGAAAAAAACTGGAAGTTTCAGAAACAACACAAAGCAGGGTTTATTGATATTTTTAGAATAAGCAGTTTTGAACAATTACCTGTAAAACTAAAAATGGGTGTAAGAGCTACCAGTTTACTTACCGAAGAATATCCACTGGCCGAAAGAGACATTACTCAATTAAGCAAAAATGAATGGTTATTAAATACAAATGTTTGCTCATACGAAGGTATTGGACGCTTTGTTATGGGATTATCCGGGGATGTAGAGATTTTGGATTCGCAAGATTTTAAAGAATTTATTAAAAATAAAATTAATAATTTTCCATTGACACAAGTTGTCAAAATAACGTAGTAAGTTTGTAAAGAATCAAAATATTTAATTATGAAAAACAGGTATTTTAAACATTTTTTTATTGCAGGGTTTACGTATTGCGACGGAGTTGATGTATTTCAGAATTTAAAAATAGGAACACAGTTAAAACTTGTTGCAGAGTCGGATAATAAATATGATGCAAATGCAGTAGCTTTGTACTATGGCGAAGTAAAGTTGGGATTTATCCCTCGTGCTGTGAACAAAGAAATTAGCATTTTGATAAACAGTGGTTATGATGGCATTTTTGAAGCACATATTAATAGAGTTGTTCCAAAAGCGAATCCTGAAGAACAAATCGGCGTATTGCTTAGGATTGTAGAAGCAAAATAGGAAAATAATTTTTGTGTAATATTAACAAATCGAGAATAAAATTAAGAACTGCAATATGAGATTACTGCTAAAATTAGAAATAAAAGGGCAAAATGAACATATACCTATTAATTATCAATATGAAATTTCTTCGTGGATTTACAAATTGATACATTATGGAAATTCTGAGTTTGCAGAATGGTTACATACTCACGGTTTTATGAATAAGAATAAACAGTTTAAACTATTTACTTTTTCAAATCTTATGGATTTCCGTTACAAACAAAAAGCTGATAGATTGCAAATTCTTAGTAATGAAGTTTCTTTGCTAGTATCTTTTTATTCGACAGAAATTATGGATCCGTTTATATCTGGCATATTCCAGGAGCAAGAATTTAGCATTGGAGACAAAATTAGTAGTGCAAAATTTTATGTAAAATCGGTTGAGAAACTTCCTGAGCCACAATTTGAAGAAAAAATGAAGTTCAGATTAATTTCGCCAGTACATTTAATACAGAAAAACCCATTTAACGAAAATAAAACCGATCATTTGCCACCTTTACACAAAGATTTTGAAAAATTATTTATAAGCAATCTTATTGAGAAATATAATTCTTACAACGAGGTCAAAGATTTTGATACAGATAGTTTTTCTTTAAAAATACTGAGAGAACCAGTGCGGCGATTAATAAAAATAAAAGCCGATAAACCCGGCGAAACCAAACTTACTGGATATTTATTTGATTTTGAATTTAATTCAAGTCCCGAACTTAACAGAATCGGTTTTTATGCCGGTTTCGGCAAATCAAATAGTCTGGGATTTGGATGTGGAGAGGTGGTGTGAGGGGGATGAATATAATTTCGGTTAGCATAGGTTGGACAAATATAAAGGTTAATTTGTAGTAGATAAAAAATTTTAAAAAGCATATTATGAGTTTAGATACAGTACTTCAAATAGGCAAAGTTCTTCGAAACTCGGAGAATAGATTGAAATATTTTAAATATGTAGAGTCATGCCCAAAAGATGATAGAACTGGTGAATGGCCAATATGTATTACTATTCCTGTAAATTCTGATTATACATTTGATTGGAAAGGTATGAAAATTACTCCTGAAAATGAAAGAGAAAATTTATATTATTTAAAATATACAACATCAGACAATGATTCAAGCCCCAAAAAGTATCTTTTTGGAGATATCCTTTACACAAGGAAAAGTGAAGTAGATAAAACTGGGAAAATAAGAAAAATAAAAGATTTTGGCAATTTTACTTTTGAAAAAGGCAAAAAAAACGCATTTATTAATGGTTTAAAAACTTATGAAGATATTCTTGATGATTTTTATTCAAGTCTAATTTATCCTATTTTAAGTGATGATATAAAGAATCGAAAAACTATTTTAAAGGCAATTATATCTGCTCATAAAAGCAAAAATAAAATTGATATTCCTAAAAAAATCACTGAATATTCAGCAGCCATTGAATCATCAATGCAAATATTAAAAAAACGTGAAAAGGAGTATGGATTAATACAGTTCCATATTGCATTTGAAAAAGATATAGAGAAGTTCAATCAATTACTCCTTATGGCTCCAGCTTTTGAATATATCATTATGAATGAGAACGAAAAATTAGAAACAGTGCTTAGTAATCCTGAACTATTAAAAGAGAAGTATTTAAAAGTAATTGAGAAGAAAAATACTACTATTTTAAAGCGATTATTACTTAAAAATGAAACATTTGACTTATTATCAGCAGAAACAAGAAATAAATTACTTCAATTTGCTGATTTTACCGTTTTTGTTCATTTTGAGTTTAATAAAGGTGGAAATAAAATAAGTTGGCATCAGTATGAAGAGATTTTTAAACGCATAACAAATAAATTAAATACGGAAATAACAAAAGCCACAGAGAATGGTATAGTACCCATTAAAAGTATTTATAGAACTTTATGTTCTGGGAATAACAAGAATGACATCCAATTTCCTGCTTTCAATTTAGATAAAAGTTATAAGTCTTTTTCGTTTGAAAATTACGACCAGTTTGAAGACTTTCTATACACTGGGAGTATTCTTAATAGACCTTTTAGACGATTACGCTATACAAATATTGTTATGTACGTTTATCCAATTACTTTAAGAGGAGAACAATTTAGTACAGAAGACTATGACACGTTTTTTTTTAATAAAAAAGATGAGACTAGATTAGTCTCAGATCCTGTTTTTTCTATTTTTCAAAATGAAGGAATAGCAAAGGCTGTTCGATTTGATTTTGTTTTTTCTGATAATAGTGGAAATACAACAAATGATCTTATTGAAATTTCAGGAATTGAAAAAAGCACACTTCGAAATATCCAAAAGCGCATTGAAAATATATCAATGAAAATAAATCAAGAGAAAATAAGTTCTCTAAATTCTAAGAATGAATATAATAATTTGCAAATTGAGATTTCATTACGAAATATATTAGGTAATGCCTACATAAATAAAAATGGAAAGATGGATTATAAAACAAGTGCAAAATATGAAGCTCATTTACTAAAAGTACTTCCATTGATTTATACTTCTAACTATTACCGTGATGACTTATTGCTGTCGGCTTTTATTCAAGTTGCAGAATATATTGTCAGAAATATTGAGAAAAAATCAATTTGGTTTAATTATGCTGATTTAAAATATCACTTAAAGTTTCTTTATAAAATACAAAACACTAAAAATGACATGTTTATGGAAATTACATCATCTGAAAGTTATCAAATTGGATTTATGCTTGGAGGTTTAGCTAAAAATCTAAGTCAAGAGATTAATTCTTTTGAAAAAAATTATGTTGGAAATCTTACTCGCAGAATCGGGACTATGTCTGATTTTATTAAACTGAAAAATGAAATCGAGCAAAAACTAATTATGCATGATAAAACAAAGTACACATTTCAAAAGTCTTATGATTTGGCTCAAAAGATAAAAGAATTCAAATCAAGGTATGATAAAGAAGAATGTGCTTTTGGATTCATGGAAAACTATTTTAAGCCAATACCTAAAGCTACAATGAAAACAACTGAAAATACAGAAAATCAATAGTTAAAAACTTTTAAAAATTAATATAAAATGGAAAATGAATTAAAAAAATCAGAAATTTTGTTTTTGTACGAGACATCGTATAATATCCCTAATGGTGACCCTTTTACAGGAGAGCAACGTTATGATGACGAAACCAAAAAGATATTGGTTAGCGATGTGCGAATGAAAAGATATGTTAGAACATATTTTGAAGAAAAAGGATTACCTATTTATGTAAGTGAAAAAACAGGAGCAGGTAAAACAGATTCAAAAGGTGTTATTACTTGGATTGCGGAAAATCGCAACCCTAATAAATTATTGGATATTGCAGAATTGTTGAAAGAACAAATTGATGTAAGATTATTTGGAGGAATTTCAACATTAGGTGATGACGCAAAAAAGATTAAAGTTGATGGAAAAGAAATGAAAAATGGGCACACTCAATTTACTGGTCCAGTTCAATTCGCTTTATTAAATCCTTCACTAAATGAGGTAAATTTGAGAATGCACCAAAATACTACCCATTTTACTTCAAAAGCAGAAAATACTCAAGGCTCTATTGGGACAACAACTTTAGTTCCTTATTCCATAATGCAGATTCATGGTTGGGTAAATCCTAAAGTTTCCGAGAAAACAGGGATGACACCAGAGGACTTGAAGTTAATGTATGAAGGTCTTTGGTATGGAACCAGTGGAGATGGTAGTTCTCATTCTCGTAGTAAAGTAGGGCAGAGTTCAGTTTTGTTAATTGAAATTGAATACGCTCAAAACAATCAAAAAATCTACGGGGCAGACCGGTTGATCGAATTAGAGACTTATGATGATAAAAAAGGAGAACAACTCCGTAGCATGGATGATTATAAACTTGATTTCTCAAAATTGTTTGAAGCAGCTAAATCTGATAAAGTGGCAAAAATAAAATTTTACACGGAGATTGAGTCTATAAAATTGGAGTTATCTGGAAAAACAAAATTTGAAGCAATTGTATTATGAAAGGTTTCCAACTTATCATAGAAGGTAATTGGGGACATTTTAAAAAGCCAGAAACAAATAACAATCCATTGTCCCACGATTTAATAACCAAAACTGCTCTAATTGGATTAATCGGAGCTGTACTTGGAATTGAACGAGAAGATATGAAAAGTAAATTTCCTCAATTGTCAGATGATCTACTTTATGGAGTTCAGATACTTCATCCAGTGAAAAAGATTTCATGGGGGTTTACAAGTAGGACGGCTATTAGACCAACTGCAGAAGGAACGCCAAAGTATTTTGAATTTTTGAAAGACCCCAAGTTTTTGGTCTCCATTGCATTGAAAGGCGATCAATCAAATTCTATTTTCGAAGATTTTAAACAATATGTTAAAAAAGGACAATCTGTTTACCCTACAGTGTTGGGTTGGCATAACTGTCCAGCGAATCTTCAATGGGAATCGGAAGGTAATTTCTCTGCGATGAAAAATGGAATATTTGAAACAAAAGGATTTGTGCTTGCTAATGAACATAAGCCTAAGGATATTTCTGGAGGTTTTAGGATTGGTTTTGATAAAATGCCCACTTTTCAGACTGAAGATTTCTGGAATCTGCCTGACAAATATAAAAACGTGATTTATCCAGATTGTCCTCATTCAATTTCGGTTGATGGAGACTACTACGAATATCAATCATCAAAAGAATTAGAAAGATGGTGTCTAATATAAACGGTCTTCACTCACATCCTGATAAACTTTTGTTAAAACACATTCAAGGAGTAAGAGAGAATACAAAAAAACTGACCAATTCCAAAATTGCGGAATTGGTGGCTATTTTCCATGATTTGGGAAAGATAAATCCAAACTTTCAGGATAAACTTGATTCTGATAAAATAGTTAATGGTTATGCAAATCATTCTTATTTATCGGCTTATGTTTTTTTTTGTGCATTTGGAAGCTCTAAACAGAACCAAAAAGTACTGACAAAATTTCTTGGAATAAATGCTTTAAGCCATAATGATCTAATCGCATTAACTGTATTAATTGCAAAACATCATGGAAATCTACCTGATTTTTCACCAAAAGACTATACTGGTACAGGAGCAAGTATTTTATCTAAAGATGAAAATTCAGCATTGTATCAATTTCTTAATCACGAAAAAAACCTACCTGTTTATGAATTTATCAATTATTTTATCAATATTGATGATTTTCGGCAAGTGCTGACTTTACCTAAAGTACAGCAAGGTTATTCTGAACAATTTATTTTCAAAGGAGCAAATAATAAATCAGCTTTAGATTTCTTTTTAGATAATCAATTTGCATTTGCAAGTGTACTGCAAGCAGATAAAGCTGATGCTGGTAATATTGGGAAAATAATTGATGAACAACAAAAGGCTATTCAAATATTTACAGAAAATTTTGGTTCTCAACTTGATTCTTACTTGGAAAAATTAAATCAAAATTCTAAACTCAATAAATTACGAACAGTAATCAGAAAACATGCTGTCGAAAATATACGTGAAGGGTTAATGAACGATGAGCATGTGTACGAGCTTACCGCACCAACTGGTTCAGGAAAAACATTAATGATGCTTTCTTTAGCTTCAGAGATTATCAAAGTAAAAGGAGCAAAGCGGATTATTTACGGATTACCTTTTCTTTCCATAACTGAACAGGTTGAAGTAGAAGTCTTGAAAATATTTGAAGGCAACGAAGAATTTATTCAACGAATAGATTCAAAATCGGGAAATCACCAATTTGAAAAAATACAGGCAGAATTGGATAATAATCCAACAGAAGAAAAAATTTTAGAAGCAAATATCTTGGAGTTTCAGGTGAATACATTTGCTTATCCATTAGTTATAACCACATTTGTTCGCTTTTTTGAAACATTGTTAAGTAATCGTAATTCTGAATTACTTAAATTACCAAATTTTTCAAACTGTATTTTTTTACTGGATGAAATACAAGCTTTACCCCCAAGATTGTATAGTTTTTTTGTTGCATATATTAAAAAAATCTGTGCAAAATTTAATAGTTTTGCAATTATTTCGACTGCAACTCAGCCAAACTTTGAATTGCCTGTAAATAATGCGGATGTAAAAAAATTCTTTTCCGATTATGAAAAGCCAATTCCTTTGTTGCCGTTAAGTTATTTCGAGAATGACTTATTTAATAGGTATGAAATTGAATTTGAAAAAGAACCATTTGATGTAGAAACACTGAAAGATTCTATTCTTGCAGAAAACCAATCCACATTAGTTATTCTTAATACTATAGATGACACTAGAGAACTTTATAAAAAGCTTCAGGATTATTATGAAAAAGAAGAATTGATTCTTTTGAATACCCATTTTACACCACAACATCGTAAACTGAAGATTTATTTAGCTAAACGCCGCCTTAGTCAAAACAAACGAATCATAGTTGTTTCAACTCAACTTATTGAAGCTGGTGTGGATATTGATTTTCCAGTATTATATCGTGATTTTGCCACTGTTGCAAGTGTTGTGCAGTCTGCAGGTAGATGTAATAGGAATGGAAAACTCGAATCATTTGGGATAGTTAAACTCTTTAAATTACAGAGAAAAGGGAAAATCCGTTCTGACATTATTTATCGAGGCAAGGACAAGGAAATGCTTCGATTTACGAAAGAATCATTCACTAAAAAGAATTATCAAGAAAGGGAACTGCTCATAGTACAGCAAGAGTTTTTCAATCGAATTCAATCAGAATTAAACTTTGCTCAACATTCACAAAATGGTTTAAAGCCAGATTTAGATTTTATTAAAGATATGACAGAATGTCAATTTGATAGAATCGGAAGATTTCAATTAATTGACAAGCAATTGTTTGGAGAAGAAATGCAATTTTTTGTTTCCCGAAATCAAAATGATAAGAAATTCGAGGAACTTTTAACTTTGCAAGATGAACTTGTTGGTTTGATTAGAAACACATCAGATTATAAAATAATTCGTCGAAAAAAGAAATCTATTGCAATGCATCTGAAAAAAATGTCTGGGCAAATTGTTCTAGTTCGGCTAAATACTAATCATATAAAACCATTACAAGAAAGTGAAAAAAGTTACTTTAATCTTTTTAAAATTAGCCATGGGTCTTATTCTTTTCTTTCAGGTGTGGACTTAATAGGCTCGGAATTTATTTTTTAATCTATTAATTTATCAATTTATGAAAGAAATTATTATTTTAAAAAACCAAACACCCCTATGAAACCAGAAAAAAATGACATAAAAATTTCTCTAAAATTTGATTTTGATGAGTTGGATTTACTTCAGGACAATGCATGGAATATGTCCGAATCTTTTTGTCTGGATAGTAGAATTTGTAATATGACAGGGAAAAGAGCAATAGGATTATACTCTTGGGATTTAGATTGTTTGCATGATGTAATTTATTCCTTAAAAAATAAAGAAGAAGATCAGGTTCTTGTTGACAGATTACTCATCAAACTTAAAACTGCAATGGATGAAATTTATACGCAAAGAAATAGTCGATAATTATTAAATAATGGTATTAGCAATATAAACCCAAAATTCCCCGATGAAAACAAAAGATAGTGTCTCCAAGCAGTTTCTGGAAGTGCAAAAGTTAATAAGACTTGCCAGGTTAAAAATAAATCTGTCCGTCAATACTAGTTTGATAGAACTATACTGGCAGATAGGAGCTTATGTACATCAAAAGCTTAAAGACAGTGTGTGGGGAAAGTCGGTGGTTGCTGAATTATCCGATTTTATTAGGAAAAGTGAACCAGATATTAAAGGTTTTTCGGCGCAAAACATTTGGCGTATGAGGCAGTTTTACGAAATTTATAATAAAAATGAAAAACTCTCGGCACTGCTGAGAGAAATCAGTTGGACAAACAATATGCTTATTCTTTCAAAGGCTAAAAGTAATGCCGAACGAGAATTCTATTTGCGTCTTGCCAGTCGCGAAGCGTATAGTTCGAGAGAGCTTGAAAGACAGATTGACAGTGGCTTATACGAACGGACAATAAACAGCGGAAAAAATCTCTCGGCAGTGCTGAGAGAAGTTCATCCAATGGCAGAACAGGGGTTGCGAGATAGCTATATGCTTGATTTTCTGTCACTTCCGAGGCATCATTCAGAAAAAGATTTTCGAAAGGCAATTATTTTAAACATGAAGGAGTTTATACTCGAATTCGGTAAAGATTTTGCTTTTGTCGGCGAAGAGTACCGGCTACAGGTTGGAAATAAAGATTTTTATGTCGATTTATTGTTTTATCATAGGGAATTGCAGTGTCTTGTTGCTTTCGATTTAAAGATTACTGACTTTAAACCCGAATATATGGGCAAAATGGAGTTTTATCTCGAAGCTTTAGATAATGATGTCAAAAAAGTCCACGAAAAACCAAGCGTAGGTATTATCCTTTGCAAAAATCACGATTCTATGGTGGTGCAGTATGCTTTGAATAGAACTGTTTCTCCAGCCATGATTGCCAAATATGAAACAGGACTTCCAGACAGAAGATTATTAGAACGTAAGCTTGATGAGTTTTACTCGTTGGAGGAGCCAAAGCTTGAATATAAATCCGAGTAATTAATAATAGTTTAAAATGGATAATATGGATTTTGAAAAATTTTACAATTTAGTTTCCGACTCAGATAAGTTGGAATATCTGAATAATTTGCTGAAGACAAATAAGGATTTGCAAAGAGACTTTAAGGAGAAAACTAATATTGAACCTATTGAAGTTGCAGAGGAGGACGAACAAGATACTAGTTTTGGTGAAATTGTCGCTCAATATTCTCAGCTGTTTGAAGAA
This sequence comes from Bacteroidales bacterium, assembly GCA_028686735.1. Lineage (GTDB taxonomy): Bacteria > Bacteroidota > Bacteroidia > Bacteroidales > ML635J-15 > Bact-19. The sequence continues at coordinate 13,144 of JAQUBO010000038.1, read as the reverse complement.
GATTTCTCAGAAATTGACTATTCCGACTTCGATTGGGAAGATATTTATATTCCTCAAAGTCATTATGTTGAAGAATGGGAATTGGTAGAAAACCATTTTAGCGATCAGATTGCCGAATTGTTTGTTCCAGTAAAAGACCTAATTCTTGATAAAATTATCACGAGTCAATTCACTGAGGTTTTGGCTGCTTGTTGTGCTCTGTATAAGGTTTGCCAGAATATTGAGATTGAAGATGATGATTATTGCGTTTCGGATAGCGTAATGAATGATTTTTCTAATGGCTGTACTGAAGTTGTACAATATATAAGTGAAAGAATCAACAGGGTTTCGGGTGAAAACAAGCATTTGAATGATGCCATTTTTCAGTTTCTTGAATATTTTTTCGTTGAACATGAAAATGATTCTTCTTTTGAAAAAGAAATTGAAGAACTAATTTATAGTTTACTTATTAAATCAAAGGATAGTACTGCGTTTTATAAAGTGTTTTCTAAAAATCAATTTAAGTATTTTCCAAAAATCAGTTCTTATTTGATTGATAAAAATTCGACTGTGGATAACTGGTTAGATTTTGCTTTAAAATCATACAAAAAGGACATTTTAATTGCTGAAAAATTGCTTATCCATCTGCATAAAAGCGACACCGAAAAGTTTGTTACTACTGCTTTATCTCTGATTAACAATCCTATAGGTTATAAAGAAGAAGACTTTTACAAATACGAAATTGATGACATGTATTATGCTGAATATGGTTGGAATGAGTTTTTATATCCTTTATTAAATTATAAAGAACACGGATTGTTGTTTATAATAGTTAATCTGAATATAGCAAACAGAAACGATAAAATTGAACATTATCTTAAAGTTAGAGAATATTTAAACGAAGCTCAGAAAAAGAAATTTATTGACGTGGTATGGAGAAATCCATTTAAAATCAGAATTTATATTGTCGAAAACAAACTAGATCAAGCAAAAGATATTATAAGGCAAAATGAGAGCAAATCACAGCTTATAAGCTTGATAGAACCGTTTCAGAAATTGGAACCCGAATTTTGCTATAATTTTATAATTTCATTTATCGATAAAAAAATTGAGACAGAAAGAGGACGTAGCGTTTATTCTGAAATTGCAGAACTATTGGTTTTTGCAGAGGTTTTGCAAGGTTTTAGTGCCAAAACCAAAGAATATGCAGCTAAATTGTGCAAAAACAATTCAAGATTATCTGCATTAAAGGACGAATTTATAAAAGCAAAATTAATTTAATTTAACCTAGACAATTATATAAGCTGTAAATAAAACATTTGTTAATGAGATCAAATTTTAATTGAAATGCAAATAACCGGAACACATTTTAACTATTATCTTGTTTGTCGTCGTAAGCTATGGCTTTTTGCAAACGGAATAAATATGGAACATACCAGCGATTTGGTTTATGAAGGAAAGTTATTACATGAAAGTGCATATCCGCAACGTGCACAAAAATACACCGAAGTCCAAATTGACGGGATAAAAATTGATTTTTTTGATGCAAAAAACAAAATTATTCATGAGATAAAAAAATCTGATAAAGTAAAAACGGCTCACGAATGGCAACTTAAATATTATATTTATATTCTTACAAAAGCTGGAATAGAAGGCGTAACAGGAGTTTTGGAATATCCAAAATTGCGTAAAACAAATGAAATTATTTTTAGTAGTAAAGATTGCGAAGAGATTGAGAATTTTTTAATTGATATAAAATCAATAATTACAAACGAGCATTGTCCAAAAAGAGAATTACTGAGCATTTGCAAAAAATGTAGTTATTACGATTTTTGTTATTCAGGAGAGGAAACAGTATGAAAAAGACTTATTACTTATTTAATCCAGGTAGTCTGGAACGCAAAGATAATACACTTAAATTTACTCCAGTTTCAGAAGATGAAAATGGTCGTGAGAAATTAGGACAGGTACGATATTTACCGGTGGAGTCGGTGGGAGATTTGTATGTCTTTGGTTCTTTAAGAACTAATAGCTCGGTGTATAATTTTATGGGGAAGAACGATATTGCTGTTCATTTTTTCGATTATTATGAGAATTATACTGGCTCGTTTATGCCTAAAGACTTTTTATTGTCTGGTAAAATGATTGTAAGTCAGGTTAATTACTATAAAGATATTGAAAAGCGTCAGAAAATTGCACAGTCGATAATAGATGGTGCAAGTTACAATATGCTCAAGAATTTAAAATACTACAATAATCGGGGGAAAGAAATTGAACCTATAATTGCAAGCATCGAATCATTGCGGAGTTTAATTTACCCGTCTAAAACTATAAATGAACTAATGGGAGTAGAAGGAAATATAAGGTTGCATTATTACGAAGCATTTAATTATATAATTAATGATTTTGATATGAACGGACGTAGTAAAAACCCTCCTAAAAATGAGGTAAATGCATTGATTTCATTCGGAAACATGATGTGTTATTCTCAATGTCTGCGAGCCATACATCAAACTCAGCTAAATCCCACAATTTCGTATTTGCATGAGCCAGGTGAAAGACGATTTTCGTTATCTTTGGATATTTCCGAAATATTTAAACCTATTTTAGTTGACAGGGTGATATTTAAAGTTTTAAATAAAAAAGAGTTGCAGGCAAAAGACTTTGATATAAAATTAAATAAAGTGCTTTTAAAAGATGGAGGTAAAAAAACATTTGTTTCTTCGTTTGAAGAACGCTTAAAAGAAACAATTAAACACCGTACACTCAATAAAAATGTAAGTTATAAACATTTAATTAAGCTGGAATGTTATAAATTGCAAAAACATTTATTGGGAATTGAAGAGTATAAACCATTTAAAATGTGGTGGTAATGTATGTAATATTGGTTTATGATTGTGGTGAAAAGCGTGTTGGTAAGATGTTGAAATTATGCCGACGCTATTTAAATTGGATACAGAATTCGGTTTTTGAGGGCGAGATAAGCGAAGTTAAGTTAAAAGAGTTAATTTTACAGGCAAAGTTAATTATGGACGAAGACAATGACAGCGTAATTATTTTTAAAAGCCGTCAGAAAAGATGGTTGGAGAAGCAGGTAGTAGGTAAGGAAAGAAGTAAGTTAGATAATTTTTTATAAGTAGTGAACTTGTCGAAGTAACATAAAAACATTAAGTTTGCGTAAAAAAGCACAATAAAAAAACTCTCAAAGCTCATTGATGTACTGATACATAGTAAGATACAGTAGCTTGTCGAAGCTCGGGGTTTTTTATGTTATTGGCATCAGACGACAAAGTGCAAAAAAATTAAATAAATATTTGTTGCAAAATCATAATCTTAGCCCTATATTTGTATAAAATTTTGAGACTTTTAATCGCACCATATTGGAATTGAAACTCTTTTACAACTAATTCAGAATCCCCTGCAACATTATTCTTTTAATCGCACCATATTGGAATTGAAACACACACTTAATCGAACGTGAAGCATGGTATTTTGCACTTTTAATCGCACCATATTGGAATTGAAACATCAAAATCGAATTGATTCTTGAAATTAACAGTTACTTTTAATCGCACCATATTGGAATTGAAACCACGAATTAAGACTATTCAAGGACAAGGTTAATCACTTTTAATCGCACCATATTGGAATTGAAACACAACGATACATATCTTTTGCCTTCATGTTCGTTGCTTTTAATCGCACCATATTGGAATTGAAACAACATCATCTTCCATGTTTGACAAATTGCGCTCAAAACTTTTAATCGCACCATATTGGAATTGAAACACGAAAAGCGATTACAAAGCGACATTTGCACAAATACTTTTAATCGCACCATATTGGAATTGAAACCCGTTATGCACAATTAACCGCTAAAAGCATCTATTCTTTTAATCGCACCATATTGGAATTGAAACGTGCTAATTGTTGATTGTGATTCGCTGCCTATCTGCTTTTAATCGCACCATATTGGAATTGAAACATAGATTACTGCTTTCAATAGGTTGGTAAATTAGCCTTTTAATCGCACCATATTGGAATTGAAACTATTTTTTAAGAGAACGATATAATTTTGTTTGTTGCTTTTAATCGCACCATATTGGAATTGAAACTCATTGTCAGGTATCTGCACAATTGCAAGTCCTGCTTTTAATCGCACCATATTGGAATTGAAACCATTCACATCCAATGAATACCGGGTTGGAGTGTAACTTTTAATCGCACCATATTGGAATTGAAACACCTCTGCCGTATCCTTATCACTTGTTTGATGTAATCTTTTAATCGCACCATATTGGAATTGAAACTGTGTATTTCACAGGACGATTGATTACAGCATTTGCTTTTAATCGCACCATATTGGAATTGAAACCTTGAAATCAGTAATAGAAAAGAATACCAGCAGGCAGCTTTTAATCGCACCATATTGGAATTGAAACTTATTATGCCAACTGGCTGGCATTCCTTGTTGTCATCTTTTAATCGCACCATATTGGAATTGAAACCAAAGATAAACGCATTAAATATATTTGAAATTGATCTTTTAATCGCACCATATTGGAATTGAAACAACAAACATTCCTTTCATATTTCCTCATTGCATAATCTTTTAATCGCACCATATTGGAATTGAAACTCAAGATCAGACGAAGATTATTTAGTTGTAGTTAGCTTTTAATCGCACCATATTGGAATTGAAACTATTCTCAACGTTATAAACAAATAAAAATTATTACGCTTTTAATCGCACCATATTGGAATTGAAACCGATGTGATCGCCTCCGCTATTTTTTGCGATTTGACTTTTAATCGCACCATATTGGAATTGAAACAACGCAAATACGGAACATCGACCAAGTACAGGGGGCTTTTAATCGCACCATATTGGAATTGAAACAACCAACTGCATATCCTTCTAATAATGTTACTCCAAACTTTTAATCGCACCATATTGGAATTGAAACTGCTCATCATTTCGTTAATTAACATTTCATTTTTTCTTTTAATCGCACCATATTGGAATTGAAACTGATAATTTAATTTTAGTGTTATTATTATTTGATTCTCTTTTAATCGCACCATATTGGAATTGAAACATAATCTGTACTAATTTTACCATCTGTTTAATTTTTCTTTTAATCGCACCATATTGGAATTGAAACAAAGAGAACAGGAGATTAAAGACGGAAAAAACTTACTTTTAATCGCACCATATTGGAATTGAAACCATAGTTTTTATAAGTGGTCAAATTCTATATCATTCTTTTAATCGCACCATATTGGAATTGAAACTTCTTTTTTCTAACAAATGGGGAACAATATGAACGCTTTTAATCGCACCATATTGGAATTGAAACTTTTTTTTATTTTTTAAAAGTTAATAATAGTTAATTCTTTTAATCGCACCATATTGGAATTGAAACAATTGCGACAACTCTGAATTTATCTGATTTTCGACTTTTAATCGCACCATATTGGAATTGAAACTCGGCAAACGATGCAGCTGCAGGATTTGAAAAAATGCTTTTAATCGCACCATATTGGAATTGAAACGAATTAGGATGTCAATATTCTTAATCTCCTGATTTTCTTTTAATCGCACCATATTGGAATTGAAACTCACGAAAATTATTTTGTAACTTTTTTCATTAAAACTTTTAATCGCACCATATTGGAATTGAAACTTGCAGAAACTTTGAAAAAGCTAATAGTAAAATTGCTTTTAATCGCACCATATTGGAATTGAAACCAATATTCATAAAATCAACATCTGCATCCTGCTCCCTTTTAATCGCACCATATTGGAATTGAAACATAAAAATGATGCGATAGCGATTTTTCGAGTTACTCTTTTAATCGCACCATATTGGAATTGAAACTTGATACCACAAAAATACGTTGTGGTTTTTTCCATCTTTTAATCGCACCATATTGGAATTGAAACACTGGAGCGAATAAGTTTTTCGAGCTTGCTGGCTTTCTTTTAATCGCACCATATTGGAATTGAAACGATGGACTTACTGCACTTTGCTAGGTGGATAAAACTTTTAATCGCACCATATTGGAATTGAAACAAATACATTCATAGAGATGTCGATTTAGCTATTGACTTTTAATCGCACCATATTGGAATTGAAACGTAAGTGTAAGATCATTGATTGGGATTTGCGAATTTCTTTTAATCGCACCATATTGGAATTGAAACTCGTTATCAAGTTGTATAAATACACCTTGACAAGAGCTTTTAATCGCACCATATTGGAATTGAAACGTAACAGATTCGATCTGAGTGTTTAGGTCAGTAATACTTTTAATCGCACCATATTGGAATTGAAACAGAATAGCTGCACGCTCAATTGCATCGTCGAGAGTGCTTTTAATCGCACCATATTGGAATTGAAACTACAATCGGCACGTTATGGTTCAGCTTAATGAGAGCTTTTAATCGCACCATATTGGAATTGAAACTGTGTTTTTTATTATTTAATTATTAAAAAGGTAAATTCTTTTAATCGCACCATATTGGAATTGAAACTTTGTATCAACTAATATATCTTTTGAGGATGTGTTCTTTTAATCGCACCATATTGGAATTGAAACTTTGTATCAACTAATATATCTTTTGAGGATGTGTCTTTTAATCGCACCATATTGGAATTGAAACTGTTTTATCAGTCCATTGTATTTTTGTCATAATACTTTTAATCGCACCATATTGGAATTGAAACAGTTTGGAATAGTTTTTCATCGAAAGGCATAAATTGCCTTTTAATCGCACCATATTGGAATTGAAACTCTGGTTAAACGATTCAGGGCTTGGGTCATGTTCCTTTTAATCGCACCATATTGGAATTGAAACAAATGTAGAAAGCTCGTTTGAGCTAAAAGTTTCGGCTCTTTTAATCGCACCATATTGGAATTGAAACATATTTCAAGTTCTTTATCTTCAGAAGTTTTATCTGCTTTTAATCGCACCATATTGGAATTGAAACAAGTGGGTGCATTGGTCGTGCATTATTACCAGTTTCTTTTAATCGCACCATATTGGAATTGAAACTGTTTTATCAGTCCATTGTATTTTTGTCATAATAAACTTTTAATCGCACCATATTGGAATTGAAACTCATCATGTGAATGACATGTGCTTTGTTTGCATTGAGCTTTTAATCGCACCATATTGGAATTGAAACAGTTTTAGGATTTGGTGCTTTTTTTTACCTTAAATTCTTTTAATCGCACCATATTGGAATTGAAACCTGTTGAATTTGTCTTTTGCAATTGCCTCTAATTCTCTTTTAATCGCACCATATTGGAATTGAAACTCTATTAAAAACGGCTTGTATGCGCTTGTCAGTGCAGCCTTTTAATCGCACCATATTGGAATTGAAACGCGGAAACTATGCAGGAGAGTTCTCGCAAGAGGCATTCTTTTAATCGCACCATATTGGAATTGAAACATAAAAGGGTTCGTGCCTTTTTATCATCAATACTGCTTTTAATCGCACCATATTGGAATTGAAACAGATATATCCGTAAAATCTAAGATAACGGACAAAGCTTTTAATCGCACCATATTGGAATTGAAACTGATAATGCTTATGAAAAAAGAAAAAGACTATTAGACTTTTAATCGCACCATATTGGAATTGAAACTTTCTAGCTGCGCCCGTGTTGGCTGCTGCCGTTAATCTTTTAATCGCACCATATTGGAATTGAAACGCCGCATTTGACGGAAGAGACAAAAAAGAATTTTACTTTTAATCGCACCATATTGGAATTGAAACCTTACAAGACAGCATAGATAAAATAGCCAAGACGACTTTTAATCGCACCATATTGGAATTGAAACGAACTATCAGAAGAGTGGGAGGAATATGGAATCAATGCTTTTAATCGCACCATATTGGAATTGAAACAGAACAAGAAATGTAATCATATTAGATGAGCCAATGCTTTTAATCGCACCATATTGGAATTGAAACGATTGAAACGCGATTGAGTTTTGTTTGTTAGTTTTAAATTCAAGCTTTTAATTTGACAAACCCTTAAAAGGTCCCAAGTTTTACTGAAATGTAAATTCCTGATGAAGAAAAAGACTTGGGTGTGTAGTATTCGGGAGGTTCGGTAAATAAACTGTAGTGATATTCAAAACCTGCACATAACATCAGATAATCAACTAATGCATATTCAACTCCTAAAGAGGGTGTGAAACCAAAAAATATCCCGTTATTAATTTGTTGCCAATTTGTGTTAATAAGTCTTGTGTTGCCAATACTAAATTTCATGTCTGCAACTAGGTGTAAACGATGTTCTTTTAGAATTGGATATCCCAGCCAAATACCACCGTAGCTGCATCCAAGTTTGTGACTGGTAGTACTTGTGTCGCGTTGGCTAAAAGAATTGGTTAATCCATTATAAAATCCGCCTATGCGAAAATCTTTTACTACAAATCCTCCACCACCGCCACTATAAATTGCCATTTGTGAATCTAACTTTCTCAGACTAAACATTATCGAACCAAAACCTCCCGATTTATTCTCGTAATCTCTCTCCTCAACTTGTGCTGATGTTGAAAGTATAAAACTTAAAAATATAATACAAAATATAATTGTTTTTTTGCTCATCAGACAGTGTAAATTATTTATTTATGTAAAAATATGTTTTTTTTATGAAAACAAAAATTATTTATTATTTATATGTGTTATCTTTGAGTTTTAATATCCATAAAATACTAGTTATGATGAGATTTATTGTTTTTGCTTTTATGCTGTTGAGTTCCTCAATTATACTGTCTCAGGCAATCATTAGCCCAGAGTTAAATCATATTGTTAATACAAAGTCGGCTGACGAAATTGTTGAGGTTAATATCTTCTTTAAAGATTATTCTAATATTGATGATCTTGCTGCTCTCTTGGATAAAGAGAATGCTTGTTTTGATAAAAGGGTTAAGAGTGTTGTTGCTCTGTTAAAAGAAAATTCTAAAATATCTATAAGTGCTTTTTATAAAGAAAATGAAATTGTGAATGCTAATAATAAAAAGTTGCGAAATGCAAATGTTTATTGGGGAGTAAATATGTTAAATGTCGAAGTTAATATAGGCTCTGTTATTAAATTTTCGGAAATTGATATTGTCGAATATATTGATGTAAATAGTCCGAGGTATAAAATTATTACAGGGGATAAACCTGAAAATATTTCACAAAAATCTGTTGGTGGTGCTGAAAAAGGTTTAAAAACTATTAATGCTCATTTGTTATGGGAGCTTGGATATACAGGTCGTAATGTTTTATTTTTGAGCATGGACACTGGTGTTTTTCCTAATCATCCTGCTATATCTGATAATTTTTGTGGAGCTCATTTCCCGATGGAGCAATGTTGGTATGGTGTTAGAAGTTCACAACCTGCCGATAATGCGTCTTCGAGTCATGGTACTCATACAACTGGAACGGCTTTAGGTCTTGATAGAGCAACTAATGATACAATAGGTGTAGCTTTTAATTCAATGTGGATAGCAAGCGATCCTGTAGCAAGTAGTAGTAGCGATTTGCTTACTCCAACAGATTTTATGGATGTTTTTCAGTGGGTACTTGATCCTGATGGTAATCCCGAGACAACAGATGATGTGCCAAAAGTGATAAATAATTCGTGGGGGTACGATTATAATCTTGCTATGCAGTTTGGGGCATGTGAATTACCTGAGGCGGAAATACTTGTAGCTATTGAAACAGCTGGAATTTGCTCGCCGTTTTCTGCTGGTAATGAAGGACCAGGTGTTTCTACCACTGGTTTTCCGGCAATGCTGGCATTTAACACTGTAAATCCTATGGCAGTTGGGGCTCTTGAGCCTTCTGGAGACGCTATTGCTTCTTTCTCAAGCAGAGGTCCAACTCTCTGTATAGATGTCCCAGGACAATTGCAAATTAAACCAGAGGTCTCTGCTCCTGGAGTATCAGTGCGGTCGTGCATTAGAAATGATGAGTATGGAAGTTTATCAGGAACTTCAATGGCCTGTCCTCACGTGTCGGGGGCTTTGCTTTTGTTGGCAGAGGCTTTTCCGCAAGCAAACGCATTTGAACTTAAAGATGCTTTGTATCAAACTGCTATTGATCTTGGTGAAGAAGGTGAGGATAATACCTTTGGTAGAGGACTTATAGATGTGATGGCAGCTTATGATTATCTCGCTCAAACATATACGCCAGAACCTCCAGTAACAAACGAGTACGATCTTGTAAGCGAAATTTTAAGCCCCGAATTGGAAATTATTTGTCCTGACCAAATTAATTTTATTTCGCAAATACGAATTAGCAATAAAGGAACATCTGATATTAATAATGTTCAATTATTTGTCTATTTGAATGAGACCATAATAGTCGATTCAATTTTAGAAATAACCTTGACTGGCGGAGAGGATATAATATTTGAAACCGAGGATTATCAATTTACGCCAGGGAAAAACTATTTGCATACTGTTGTTAAAGGGAGCGAGACATTTCGTGAATATGATAGATTTAATAATGCTGATATTAAATATTATTATGTTATTCAGGAAGATGAGTTCCCATATCAAACAGACTTTAATCAGTACGCAGAGGATCTTTCGGATCTTAACTGGTTAATTCAAAATCCTGATAATCTTACTGGTTGGAAAAACCTCTCGTGGGGAAACGAAATGCAAAATAAAGCTTTGGGAATGGAGTTTTTTAATTATCAAAGCCGAAATTGGGAAATTGATTTTGCTAATTTGCCAATTATTGGACTACCAGATAATGAAGAACTATATTTTAGCTTTACTTATGCCTATAAAAAAGAGTTGAATATATTTATAAGGATAGTTTAATTGTTGAGTTAAGTACTGATTGTGGCCAGACTTTTCCATACGAATTGTGGCGAAATGGCGGAGAAGATATGGCAACTGTTGAGGGTAACTCTAATTTAAGTGTTTATGTCCCACAAATAAAGTCAGAATTCGATACTATTGATATTAATATCTCAAACTTTAAAGAACAAGATGTTCTTGTGCGTTTTACAAGTAAAAATAATGGTGGTTCTGTAGTTTATATTGATAATGTTAGAATGGCAACCTCTCCGCTTAATCATATTGCTGGTTTCGAAGTGGTAAGTGATTTTCAAATATATCCAAATCCTACTTTTAATTATTTTGTAGTTGAAACAGATGACTTTATAAAACATGGATATATTAGTATATACAATTCTGTAGGGCAGAAACTTAGGCAAGTTAAATTGTTGTCAAAAAGAACAAGTATCAATATAAGTGATTTGTCAAGAGGCATTTATTTTATTCGCTCGAGCAATTCATATCGTAGTAAGCCTCTAATTATAGAATAGTTTTAAACTATGTAAAACAGAATTGTGATGACACAAAACTTTATTATATTTGTTAATTATATCTTTGTATGAATCGTTTTACAGATTTTTTAAAATATTTTTATCAAAAATCGCAACGATTAAAATTGCCGTTTTTAGTTTACCCAAAAGGGAATGGGCGAAAAGATTTTGTTTCTCCCGCAAAAATGAGAGAGTTTAATAAGATCCGATTTCATGGGCCAAAACGCTTAGCTTGTTATAATCCGTTTGTGAATTTATATTTTAATAGTCGTGGACAAGCTGTGGTATGTTGCCGTAATCAAGATACAGTTTTAGGAACATATCCCGAGAATAGTATTAAAGATATTTGGTTTGGTACGATAGCTGATAAATTGCGAGAACATTTATTAAATAACGATTTTTCTATGGGATGTGCTTACTGTAAACATCAATTTGAAACTTCACGATTTTATGGATTGCCATCAATGCACGCCGATTATTATGCTCGTACGAAACTAGGATATCCTAAAATTATTGAATTGGAGCTTTCAAATACTTGCAATTTACAGTGTGTGATGTGTTCAGGAATTGTTTCATCTTCAATCCGAAAAAATAGAGAAAAGCTACCACCTTTGGAAAATCATTATGATGAAAAATTTGTTGAGCAATTACGCGAGTTTTTGCCGCATGCAAAAGAAATAAAATTTTATGGCGGTGAACCTTTTTTAATTGATACCTATTATCAAATATGGGACGAGTTATTAAAAATTAAATCAAAATCAAAATTGCATGTAGTTACTAATGGTACAATATTAAACGATAAACTAAGAAATTATTTAAAAAAGCTTAATTTTACAATTACAGTATCATTTGATGCAATGAGTAAGGAGCTTTTTGAATCAATACGTGTAGGAGCAAAGTATGAAAATGTAAAAGCACATATCGAAGAGTATAATATATTACTTGGTGGGAAAGGTCTTTCATTAAGCCTTACCCCAATGAAGTCAAATTGTCACGAAGTCCCAATTGTAATTGATTATTGTAATACCCTAAATGCAACAATTAATCTGTCTTTTGTGGAAAATCCAGCCAAAATGGCTCTTTGGACTATGAGTTCAAAAGAGTTAAAAGAGCTTGAATTATATTACAGGTCTTATGTTTTTAAACCATACAAAGGTGTAAATGCTGAATATAATATTAAGGCATACTATCAATTTGTTAATCAAATTTTAACATATCAAAAAGCAAATCAAAAAGTTGAAGATGAGTTTTTTCACCAATTAAAAACTGAAGAAGAAGCTTTTAAAATTACAAATGCAATCTTATGTAAAGCTATTCAAGAAAACATTATATTCGAGTCTGATCGTACGAAAATAATAAATAGTATCAATAAGATCGGCGGAGAACTTTCTAATTCTCAACAATATGTTTACTTTGGTAATTTGGCATCCTTGCTCGAAGATAGAGGTGTAAATATTGTTAAAGATTTAATGGCAGATGGACTTGATGTCAATAAGCTTAATGACAGTTTGCAACGCATGTCAGAAATGCCTGATATTTATAAGCACACCTATTTGTAATATTAGATAGTTTTCTTGCAAAGACTAGATAGGGGTGGATTACAATGGATTTGGGTTGATAGTTCAGAAAACACTAACCCCAAGTACAAGGAATTATAAAATATCATTTTATTTATTATGACTTTGTGTGTTTAACCCGCATTATTACCTTCGGTGAGGGCTAAAGCCGTTCACCGCTTTTTGTAAAATATGTAAGTAAATGTCAGATTGTCAAACACTTATATTGTTTATCAAAAGTCATTAATGCACCCAAATTT
>JAQUBO010000037.1 GCA_028686735.1 Bacteroidales bacterium | reverse complement strand
GCATAAGCCCAGTCTTTTCGTGTCCATGTATTTGCCTTGTTTGCTTTGTCGTTAAGAGAATATGCTGGAAAGTTTAATGCGATATAAAATGCCATTTGATTGGCAAATAGGTCTTCTGTAAGGTGTGCAGAAGGAGAATATGCTCCCATAATGTTGTCGATATGATGAATTTCGCCTAAATCTAGGTGTAATGGCTCCATTAACTTTATTGTCATACTGTTGTATAAACCGAAAATAATTTCAAAATTTCTTTCGATTTTTTTATAAGCTAATTCTAATTCTGTTGAATCGTTTATAAAATTATTGAGACAAAAAGTTTTAAACTCATTTATATCTCCATCTTGATCTTGCCATAAAGCAGCAACTTGATTAACTCCCGTTTCTATTCTAAAGGCATTTTTATCAGAGTGTTTTTCCTTTAATTCTCTTGTAGTTTCTATTATTGTTTCTTCAGAAATTTTAAAATTGAATTGGTCAGCTTTAATTATTTCGGGCTGTTTATTTGTGCATGAAAATGCCATTATTATAATTGTTAAAATTGAAAAAATGTTTTTTGTTTTCATAATTTAAAATTTCTTTATTAAATGAGTTGCTGTCTTCTGGTTTTTAATTTTAGAATAGTTCGTTGATTATATTGTCTTTTGCTATTTGCGGGATTGTTATTTTTAATTTTGGGTTTTGTTCCATAGCTCTTTTAATAGCAAAGACAGCTCCTTCGTTTCTTGCCCAATTTCGCCGACTTATTCCATTGTTAACATCCCAATATAGCATCATTTTCAATCTTCTTTCTGCCTCATTTGAGCCATCTAATACCATTCCGAATCCACCATTTATAACTTCGCCCCAGCCAACACCACCTCCATTGTGTATTGACACCCAAGTGGCACCTCTAAAAGAGTCTCCAATAACGTTTTGAATAGCCATGTCGGCAGTAAATTGGCTGCCATCGTATATGTTTGATGTTTCTCTGAAAGGCGAGTCGGTTCCTGAAACATCGTGGTGGTCCCGACCAAGAACCACAGGCGCTTTTAGTTTACCTGATTTGATAGCGTCATTAAATGCTTTTGCAATTTTTATTCGTCCTTCGGCATCTGCATATAAGATACGAGCTTGTGAGCCAACAACTAGTTTGTTTTCTTTAGCTTCACGTATCCATTTTATGTTATCTTCCATTTGTTGCGATATTTCTTTGGGGGCAGTTTCTGCTATTTCTTTAAGCACATTCATTGCAATATTGTCTGTAAGCTCAAGGTCTGCAGGATCGCTTGATGTACACACCCATCTAAATGGTCCAAATCCGTAATCGAAACACATTGGTCCCATAATGTCTTGAACATAAGAGGGGTATCTGAAATCAGTTTTATTCGCAGCCATAATATTGGCTCCTGCTCGTGAGCTTTCAAGTAAAAAAGCATTTCCGTAGTCGAAAAAGTACATGCCGTTTGCTGTAAGAGTGTTTATTGCATCCACCTGTCTGCGTAAAGAGGCTTGTACTTTCTCCTTAAATGTCTTTGTGTTTTCTGACATCATTAGTTTGGATTCTTCGTATGATAAGCCAGCAGGATAATATCCCCCGGCCCAAGGATTATGTAATGAAGTTTGGTCGCTGCCGAGGTCAACTTTTATGTTTCTTTTAGCGAGCCTTTCCCAGAGGTCAACAATATTACCAAGATAAGCAATTGAATGAGCTTGTTTTTTATTTTGCCATTCAATAGCAGAGTCTATTGCTTTATCAACATCATCAACAATTTCGTCAACCCAGCCTTGTTCATAGCGTTTGTAGGCTGCTTTTGGATCTATTTCGGCACAAATACTAACAACTCCTGCAATATTGGCTGCTTTTGGTTGTGCACCACTCATTCCACCTAGTCCAGATGTGATAAAAAGTTTACCTTCTGGACCTTCGTTGTTTTTGCTTATCTTACGACTTGCGTTAAGTACGGTAATTGTTGTGCCATGCACAATGCCTTGTGGTCCGATATACATAAATGAGCCTGCTGTCATTTGACCATATTGTGTAACACCAAGTGCATTATATTTTTCCCAATCATCTGGTTTGGAATAATTAGGTATCATCATTCCATTTGTAACAACTACTCGTGGAGCATCTTTATGCGAAGGGAAAAGTCCCATTGGATGCCCAGATGACATCACAAGGGTTTGTTCATCAGTCATTTCTGATAAATATTTCATTGCAAGTAAATATTGTGCCCAATTTTGAAAAACTGCACCATTACCGCCATAAGTAATTAATTCGTGAGGGTGTTGTGCTACTGCATAATCTAGGTTGTTCGATATCATTAGCATAATTGCTGCTGCCTGAACGGTCTTGTGAGGAAACCAGCTGATATCTTTAGCAGTAATTTCGTAGTTGGGACGAAACCTATACATATAAATACGTCCAAATTTATCTAATTCATATTTAAACTCTTTTGCAAGTTCTGCATGGAATTTTTGAGGAAAATATCGTAGTGCGTTGCGTAAAGCTAATTTTTTTTCGTCTGTGTTTAATATTTGCTTTCTAACGGGAGCGTGACTAACATTGTTGTCATACTCTGCTTTTGATGGCAAATCAGTAGGAATCCCTTGCGAAATGAGTTTTTTGAATTCGTCTTTTGTTATCATTTTTATTTGTGTTTTATAAGTTTTTTCAGGGTATAAAGTTATGAAAAAGATATAAATAAAAAAATGGGATTTAGCATAATCATAGATAGTTAGATTAATTTTACTAAAAAAGCATTAATGCTTGTTAAAAAGCTTGATGAAAAGTTATCAAATTATGCTTAAATTTTAAATTTATTGCAAAATAAAAAAGCCTGCATTATGCAGGCTTTTAAATAAGTAAATAGAATTTTAGATTATATTTTTTCGTATCGGAATTGCATCATACCAAAGATTACACTATTTTCTTCTATCCATAATTCTTTATTTGTTAATCTTATAATAGTAGTTTCATCCCATTCGCTATCACCAGTGTTTTTATACATTATGAGAGTCTTGTCATCGTTTAGTTGCCAATCAATGTCATTAGATGTTGTAATAGCATCAATAGTAGTACTTCTTGTTCCTGTACCATCAGAGTTGAAAGAGAACTCTATTTTTAATGTACCACTCTGAAGATTATCGTTTATATATAATTCTGTTTGTTCCCACGTACCAGTAATTCTCGCTTTTGCAGAAAGAATTGTAAACCCTGGACCTTCATCGTAGGTTGTGCATGCACTGAAACCTGTGAGTAATAAAACAGTAATGGTAATTAATATAATATTTTTTTTCATTTTTTATTCTTTTTCCATTTTTGAAATGGTTATAATAGATATGCCATTTTCTATTTCTGTGTCTTGTAACCAGCATTCTTTATTTGTTAGTCTAATAATTTTTGATTCAGACCACTCATCCCAACCAGTTGACGAATCTGCATCTTTTTCTCTTATTCTTATTGATTCTTTCGAATCGTTAAATTCCCATTCAATATCTACTGACATTGTAATTCCACCCATAGACCCAGCAATTGCACCTGTTCCATCTTTCTCAAGAGTTGTTGATATTGAGTATTCACTAGGATATGCTGTCCCATTAATAGTTGTTTCAACATGAGTCCATGTACCCGTAATTCTTGCTTTTTTTGTTAATAGAGAAACAGATGGTCCCTCTTCATATTTACCACACGATGAGAAAATCATTGCAGTTGCTGCAACAATTGTTAAAATAATAGCTAATTTTTTCATAAATAAAAGATTTAATTTAGTTAATATACTTATTAATAATAATTTTTATTTTATTGTTTAATTAAATGAAATTCTGTGGTTTCTTGCAAGTTATTGTCAGTAAACCAGAATTCTGTATTAGTTAATTTTAATATTTTTTTATATTTACTCCATACTCCCCATTCATTGTTTTGTCCTTTATATCGTTCTCTATAGTTTTCTTTTTTTTCATCTAATTCCCATTCAAAATAGCTTTCACTAGTATAGTTGTTACTGGTAATAATAGTTTTTCCGCTTCCATCTTTGTTAAAGTTTATTTGGTATTCTGAAATTCCAATATCATTTAGATTAATAAATTCATCATTTATTAAGTATGCCTCTACAATATATTCTCCAACAATTCTTTTTTCGGGAGATTTTAAACTGATAAGTGGACCATCCTCATATTTATTGCATCCGCCTAGTATAACAAGTGCTGATATTATAACAAATATGAATAAATGTGATTTCATCGTTTATTACAATTTTTTTAATCTTCTTTCGGTTACGAAGTTATTTTCTCTTCCTGGTGCGTTTTCATCAGAAATCCAAAGTTCATTATTTGTGAGTCTGAGTATTGTCATTTCTTGACAGTTTATCATGTTTATTTGGCAATCTTCTTCAAAGTCAAAAATTATTGAAGTTTTATCATCGTTAAACTCCCAAATTCCATTTACTATAGTTGGCGAAGATCGTTTTAGTTCTGTGTTTTTGATAACCAAACTACCGTCTTCTAAAAAGACATAATTAGTATTTTTTTCATTTTCTAATAAGGCAGCGTCTGTATTATCGTTTATTATCACATCTGTAAGTATCCATTCGCCTGTGAGTCTTGTTTTAGCAGAATTGAATGTAATAACAGGACCATGTTCGTAATATGTGCAGGCTGAGAATACAAAAATTAAGCTAAAAACAGTTAATAATTTAAATTTCATACCTATTGTTTTTTTACAAATATACATAATTTTTTAGAAATCAAATATATATTGGGTTTTTTATAGTTAAAAAAAGCTGTTTACCATGGTAAACAGCTTTTTGTTTTTTTTGTTTATTCTTCTTCAAGACTTTGCTCGTATTCTTTTAGTAATTGTTCTTGAACATCAGGTGGTACTTGCTGATACTCGAAGAATGACATTTCGTACATTGCTCTACCTCCAGTATTGGATCTTAAGGCAGTTGAGTAACTAGACATTTCTGCTAATGGAACCCTTGCAATAATTTTTTCCATTCCTTTTTCGCTGCTCATTCCTTGGACAATCGCTCTACGACCTTGAAGATCGCTCATAACATCACCCATTCTGTCTCCAGGAACAAGAACCTCGAGGTTATATACTGGCTCCATAATTTTAGGACCAGCATTTTTGAATGCCGAGCTAAATGCATTACGACCTGCAAGTTTAAATGATATTTCATTTGAGTCCACTGGGTGCATTTTTCCATCTATAACGCAAACTCTAATATCACGAGCATAGGATCCTGTTAGAGGTCCATCTTCTATTTTCTCCATAATTCCTTTTAGAATAGCAGGTAAGAATCTAGCATCTATAGAGCCACCTACAATGCAATTTAAATATATAAGTTGCCCGCCCCAGTCGAGTTTTATTTCTTCTTTGCCTCGTACAGATATTTTAAATTCTTTGCCATCTATTTTGTACATTGTTGGATCAGGCATGTTTTCTGTGTAGGGTTCAATAATGATATGAACTTCGCCAAATTGTCCAGCTCCTCCTGATTGTTTTTTATGTCGATAGTATGAATAAGCTTTTTTAGTAATGGTTTCGCGATATTGAATTCTAGGTTTTAGAAATTCGACAGCAATTTTGTATTGATTATCAAGGTGCCATTTCATAATGTTTAGATGATATTCTCCTTGTCCTTGAATAATTAACTGTTTTAATTCTTTTGAGTACTCAACTAGGATAGTTGGGTCTTCGTCTTTCATTCTGTTAAGAGCTTCGCCTAGTTTTTCGTCATCACCTTCGCTAAGTGCTTTTACAGCGATACGGTATTTAGGGTTAGGCCACTTAATAGGTGGAATTATTGTATCATCTCCAGGGGCGGTTAGTGAGTGGCAAGTTTTTGTTCCTTTTAGTTTTACTGTTGCTCCAATGTCTCCGGCAACTAGCTTGTCAACCTTTTCTCTGTTTTTTCCTGCACAAACAAAAAGTGAAGATAATCTCTCTTTTGTGTTGGTTTTTGCATTATATAGGTCGATGCTTTCGGTTAGAGTTCCTCTTAATACTTTAAAATAGCAAATTTCTCCAATATGTTCCTCTGTAGATGCTTTAAATACGAACAATAATGGTTTGCCATTTGGATCACAAACTATCTCATTTTCATCTGTATCTTTTACATTTTCAAATTTATCTGGAGCGGGAGTTGCTTCTGCGATAAACTCCATAAGTCTTTTTACCCCAAGATCGTTTTTTGCATTTGTGCAGAAAATTGGAAAAATACCTCTTTGTGGTAATCCAGCTGCAATTCCTTTCATCATTTCTTCTTCAGTGAGAGTGTCGTTTTCAAAAAACAACTCCATCAACGACTCATCTGCTTCGGCAGCTTTTTCGATTAGCTCTGTTTTGTATTCTTCTGCTTTATCGGCATGTTCGGCTGGGATATCAGAAACTGAAATTTCTTCACCTTTTACTGAGTACATTTTATTAGTGATAACATCAATAATAGAAGTAAACCCAGGTCCAGCATCAACAGGAAATTGAGCAATAACGGCATTGCTACCAAGTGTGTTTTTTATCATTTCAACAGATTTGTCGAAATTTGTTTTTTCGTGATCAAGATGGTTTATAGCAATAATCATTGGTTTACCAGCTTTATCTATATATCTGTTGTGTATTTCTGTGCCAACTTCAACGCCATTTTGGGCATTGATAAGCATTAAAGCAATGTCGGCAGGAAAAAGTGATGATACAAGGTTTCCAACAAAATCATCCAATCCAGGATTGTCTAAAATGTTAATTTTTGTGTTTCCTATTTGGGTATATAATACTGTTGAAAAAATTGAATTTTCGTTTTCTTGCTCTATTGGACGGTAATCCGAAACTGTCGTCTTGCTTGCGACATCTCCTTTTCTTTTGATTACTCCACCTATTTGCAACATACTTTCGGCAAGTGTCGTTTTGCCAGAACCTGAGTTACCCACGAGGGTAATGTTCCTAATTTGGTCGGTTTGATAAGTCTTCATATAACAATTCTCAAAATTTAATTTATTTTATTTTATTTTATATCAATTTATTACTTTACTTAAGCTAATTGGCTGACAAAAATAATAAAAAATATATAAGTACAAACCATAGCTTATTAATAATTGAAAATTATTTAGATATTATACCAGTATAATCACAAAACACACTATTTTATTGTTATTTACCAAACTACTTTCTATTTATTATTTACCCTGACCTTTAGGTCGGGGGTAAATTAGTTATAATTATTGTTGGCTTTAGCCATGAACACTTTCAACCTAAAAGTTTTTATTATTGTCAGGGCTAAAGCCCTTTTTTCGTTTATGTTCTTGACCCCGCCCTAAAGGACGGGGTTAATGCTTGTTTCTCCAATTAAAAGTTCGGGGTTAATGTCTATTTTTTTCTCGCAAATTAAAAAACGGAGTTAATGTCTAATCTTTTTCCGACAACTAAAGGATAAGGTTAAGCTCTAGTGCCTGTCAATAAAGACAAGTATCTGAACTAGAATGTGCGAGTTTAAAGTTTACGAAGTGCTGATAATCAGGAGTTTACTCCGTTAGCTGAGTGCGACTGATTACAAATTCAAGCATAACACAGAATTTAGCGAAGCGGTATCACGAACACCGCTAAATTAAAATTCCATTGTGAGTAAATCGGGCATTATAAACGGACACTATTTAATTATTTTTGCGGATATATATGGACATCTCTTTGTGGGAATGGTATTGCAATATTATGTTCTCTAAATAATCTGTCTATCTCGAATCGAAGATCACTCTTAATTTTTTCGGTTCTGAAATTATCTTCTGAGTAAAACATTAGTTTGAAGTCGAGAGAGGAGTCTCCAAAGTTTACGAAATGTACTGTTGGAGGAGCGGTATTTAATGAGATTAATTCATGACTTTTGGCAGCTTGTATTAATAGTTTTTCTACTAATCTTACATCACTGCCGTAAGCAACTCCAATGATGATGCTGAAACGACTCATTACACTGTTATGTGTCCAGTTAGTAACATTCTCTCCAGTAAATTTACTGTTAGGAATAATTACTTCGACATCATCTCTGGTAATAACAATAGATGTCCTTAAGTTAATTTTGGCTACTTTTCCTACAAGTTCATTTTTTATCTCAACAACATCACCTACTTTTATTGATCTGTCAAATAATATTATAAATCCTGAAATAAAATCGTTAAAAATATGTTGTATCCCAAGCCCTAATCCAACCAGTAATGCCGATAAACTCGCAATTAAAATAGTTATGTTAAAGCCTAATGATTCTATAAATAGACTTATGGCAATTGTATATATTAAGTATTTAATAATTAGATATATACTCCTAGTTCTACCTTTTTCTATTTGTGAGGCCGAAGGTTTTCGATTTACGTAGGCTTCAATAATGTAGATTAAAACTCTGGTTCCAGCTATTATTAAATAAAAAACTAGGATGTGATAATAGAATATTGTTATTTTGGGTGTGGAAACTATGGGTTTGTTTAAAAAGCTTTTAAAATCAATGCCGAGTGATATTAAACAGGCATATATGCTAAAAAATGTAAAAATAATATAAATAAAATTTAGTATCTTTTTAGTACTTTTTATTCCTAATAGGTTTCTAATCTTTTTTCGGCGAAGCAATACTCTAAAAAAGATAATAATTATTGTGCCAGCTAAAAGAGAGGTTATTGCTAATATAAGTTGATTAACGGTTAAAGTGTATTTTGCAGTTTCGATTAAGACCATTTCATAATTGTTTGAAATGTAAAAATAAGTAAAATGATTTAGAAAAGACTTATGTTAATATGTTTTTTATTCATTGTTGTCCGGTTAAATTTTAGAAAAAATCATGTAACGATTGAAATATAACGTCCCTACGGGACTTTTTGCTTTATTGGCTTAGTTTCACTTTACTAATATTTAACACCTAACGGTGCTTGTCCCGTAGAGACATTATTTCGGTAAGAACTAAATAGTCAAGGTTTTAGAAGTCCCGTCAGGGACGACATATTCTTTTTATCGAACCTAAATATATCTTTTTTAATTTTTATCGGACATCAATGTTTTTTATTGAGTTTTTTTTACAATAATATGTTTGTGAAGGGAGTGTAATCTGAACTCTGTCCTGTTTGTGAATTTTAACTCTGGTTAAACTTTGCATTATTTGGCTTGATACAAAATTACTAAAGTTTTTTCTTTTTGTGCAAGTTGTTGATTTGTAGGTTTTTTATTCGCAATAGTCAATATTTAAGGATATGTCTAATGAATAATCTAAGATTATATTTATCTTTGACTTGTTAAAATATATTGATTGTAATGTGGTTAATAGCTTACCTTGTCTTTGCAAAAGCAGGTTTTACATATATTTTAACTTGTTAAAACAGTATTTAAGTGATGTATGAAAAAAGTTTATACAATTATTTTGTTCCTATATTCAACTATACTTATTGCACAGCATTACACGTATAGGCATTATACAATTTTTGAAGGCTTACCACAAAATCAAGTAATGTGTTTACATATTGACGATAACGGATTTTTATGGCTGGGTACTAAAGGTGGGATTTGTCGGTTTGATGGAAAAAAGTTTGTTAGCTTCGATAGTAACCAACCTGAAGATAAATATGTACTTGGTATCTTTACTCTTATGGGAGAAAATTATTATTACACTCATAGAAAAGTGTATAAGCAAAATGGAGATAGTTTTATATCAATATTTGAATATGATGATAAGATATTTGCAGTTGAACCAGTACATAAGGAAAATGCACTGCGAATTATTGGAAGCAGAGAGGTGTTTTTATATAAAGATGATGTAAAGGATAAAATACTAGTGCTTGGTGATACTTGCAGAATAACTGGAGCTGTTTGTACTGACAGTAATGTGCATTTATTCTCAACAAATGATTGTGTATATAGTGTTAATGACTCGAAAATAAAAAATGTTTTCGATCAGAAAAATAATGAGTTATATTACAAAATGTGGAATAGTTACTTTTGGTATTATGATAATTTGAATAAAAATAAGCTTACTTTTTATGATTACGGGAATAAAGATAAACACGAAATTTTTGTAGATGCTACATTAAATTTAAGTAAGTTATTTGTTGTTTCAAAAGATAAAATCATATTAAGATATGGTTTTGATACTTGGGCTCTTGTTGACTTGTATAAAGGTAAGCTGGCCTCTGATTCTATTAGTGATGTTCAAATTAATGATGTGGTAGAATATAATAATAATTATTTTTTTGCTACCGAAAATGGCTTGTATATTTTAAGTACACGTGCATTTGCCAATTATACCGAAAGTGATGGGGTGCCAAAATATGTATGGTCTATATTGGAAAGTGAGAAAAACGAGATAATCTTAGCTTCTTATCCAGGAAAAATGGCTAAAATAGGTGATGATGATATAATTAGTAGCTTAAATATTGAGATTCCTGAATTGCTATCTAGATATGGGGCACGCTTTTACATGGATGGGTTTTGTAGTACATCAGGCGATTGGGTTATTCCTATGGGAGGAGGAGCATTTATTGGCACTGAAGAGAATTATTCATTTGTGGTAATGTTAAAAGAAAATAAATTGTTTACTCCTTTTTGTTCTTTTGAGGATACAAGTAATAACTTAATTTATTTCGGAACTAATAATGGAATTTATTCTTATGATAAAAGGACTGAGAAGCTAGAAAACTTTTATACGGATGGTCATAATGTTCTGGATATTGAAGAAGATAAGTTTGGAAGAATAGTTTTTTGCACAACTGGAGGAGTTTATTTATTTGAGAATAACTTGCTTGTTAAACCAAATAGTAATGACAGTGTCTTTAATTCGGTTTATGTTTGCTGCTGTAGAGATAATTATGGTAATATGTGGTTTGGCAATAAATTAGGATTATTTGTTTATAATTATGACACCATAAAAAAGGTTTACAATGGAGCATTTACTTGTGTAAATAATTATCAAGACTCACATATAATAGCAGGTAGTACTTTTGGAATTTTGTATCTTGATTTAAATAAATTCTATTTAAATGATAAAAGCACGATGCGATATTTCGATAGGTATAATGGTTTTATTGGGAAGGAGTGTGGTCAAAATGGAACTTGCATTGATGCAAAAGGTAATGTTTGGATGCCAACATCGGAGAGTGTTGTTAAGTTTATGCCAGAACATCTTGATTATGATACAATCCCACCTCAAACTTATTTGAGTAATTTGCAAATTTCGGGTCATGATTTAGATTGGGATATTTATTGCAGTTTCCCAATACTAAAAGACAGCATTTACAAAATAAATTGGGATAAACATAATCTTAAATTTGTTTATCATGGAATAGACTATACATGCCCAGAAAGAGTAAAGTACAAATACCGATTATTGGGATATAGTAATAAATGGATTAGCGATTCTACTGGTGTTGCACTATATACTAACCTTAAACCTGGAAAATATACATTTGAAGTTCTTGCATGTAATGAAAATGGCTTTTGGACAAAAGAACCTGCATCAATTAAGATTCATATTAAGCCCGCTTTTTGGCAAACTTTGTGGTTTGAAATTTTGATGATTATTATAGCGATATTAATAATAGTATCTATTACATATTTTCTTTTTAATCGAAAACGAAAAAGAGAAAAAGAAAAGCAAAAAGTCGAAAAAATGTTAGTCAATATGCAAATGAGTACCTTAAATGCTCAACTTGACCCTCATTTTGTATTTAATGCAATATCAGCGATTGGAACCGAAGTGCATCTGAATAATAATGATAAAGCTTATGATTATTTTGTGAAAGTTACGCGTTTGTTACGTAGCTCTTTAATCGATAAAGATAGAATTACTCGTAGTTTGGATGCAGAACTTAAAATTGTAAAGGACTACCTTCAACTCCAAAAATTAAGATTTGAAAAACGGGTTAATTATAAGATTGAAGTTAATAAGAATGTAAATCTTGATATGATGGTTCCTAAAATGTGTATTCAAGTGTTTGTTGAAAATGCAGTTAAGCACGGATTAGAAAATAAGCTGGATGGTGGTATGATAAGTGTAAGGGTACAGAAAAACTTTAACTATCTTGATATCGAAATCGAAGATGATGGACTAGGAAGAAAATTAGCAGATAAGATTAGTAAGCCATCTACTGGTATTGGCTTAAAAGCAATTGTTAAATTCTTTGAAATAACAAATAAATATAATAAGAATAAAGCATATTATGAGGTAATTGATTTATATAATAAAGATATAGCGGTTGGGACTCTTATAAAATTAAAAATCCCAGATGAATATAAATATACTAACTAAATTTAGATACAAATATGATGATAAGAACAGTTATTATAGACGATGAAAATCATGCAATTACAAATCTTTGTACTATGCTACAAAAATTTAAAGATATTAAAATTGAATATACTACAACAAACCCTAATGATGCAATTGGGTTTCTTGTTAATAATGATATTGATCTTGTTTTTCTGGATATAAAAATGCCTGGACAAACTGGGTTTGATGTTCTGGATACCTTGACTAAATTAGGCGTTAATTCATTTAAGCTTGTGTTTCTTACAGCTTACGATGAATTTGCAATTAAGGCCATAAAATATGCCGCTTTCGATTATCTCTTAAAACCTGTTGATAAAGATGAACTTAACGATACTATTAATAAATTGTATGCCGATGAAAATGCTAAGACCCCTTGTGATTACTCACAATTGTTGAATTTATTAAATGCTGAGGCAAAGTTTAAGATTAATACGCCAAATGGCTATGAGTATATTAGTATTAATGATATTGCCTATGCGGAAAGTGATAGTAATTACACTATCCTAATATTAACAAATAATACAACTAGAACAGTTAGTAAATCATTAAAAGAAGTAGAGGCAGAACTTGGTCAATACTCTTTTGTGCGGGTGCATAGAAAACATCTAATAAACAAAAAATATCTTGTAGAATATGATAGAAAAAAAGGCAAATGTATTTTAGTATGCACTAAGCATACTTTTGAAATAGAGGTGTCATCTAGAATGTCAAAAAACATTTAGGAGTTTGTTACTCGCATAGTTTACGTTGGTTTTTAGACATTACAAAAGCATTTCTTCTCCAGCTGGCGAATCAAAATAGCACCTTATTTTTGCTGTTTTTTACCTATCTAATAATATAATTACGAAAGTAAGCTTTTCTTATGTAAAGCAACCTGTTTTTAAACTTAATTTTGTTTAGTTTTTAGAGCTTTATATACACGTTTGTTTACAAATATCAAACGCCTATCAGCTAATATGTGCTATCTAATAATTATTAATGAAATCCCTATAAAAAGTAAAAGCTTAGAGTTATTATTGTACAAAACTGTGTCCACTTTGTTCTTAATTTAGACGAGTATGTTAGAAACAGATATAGAACAGATAAAGAATATACATTTCACTCCTAAACTTATTAATGGCGAAACATTATATGGGTTTTGTACTGCTCTGGTAAAAAAGAATTTATTTAATTATGTGTTTAGCTTATCAAAGGAGAACTACTGGTTGGGTTTTTCTACTTTTGGCATTCATCATTACAGATTAGATGCAAAAGACAATCCTATTGATTATAAATTGTATAATTGGAACGATATTGACGATGTTTTATTTAGATTTGCTGGCTCACAAGCATCTTTTTGTTTTATGTATAAAAAAGAAAACAAATGTAAATACTTGTTGTGCATTAAGGAAAAACCAGATTGTATTCATTTAGATAAAAAAGCAATCGTTTTTTTGATGATGAAGGGGTCGAAATAGTATGGAGGTATTGGTGTAGTGGGGGAGTGAGCACTAATCAAGAGTTGATAATGCAGCTTTAAACTATTTTTTTCTCCAAACGCCAACAATTTCACCAATATATGCTGTATGAAAATCTTTTTTTGGATATATGTTGTTCATGGTATTGGTGTTGGTAAACTCATCTTCTTTAAAGGCCATCGAGTATAGTTTTTTACATTCGATTACAATATAGGCTTCTTTAAAAGCGATGGAGCCATTAGGCGTTTCTATTGGGCTTAGTTTTTCGTAATTCATTTTATCGAAATCTCTGCCAGAGACTGTTCCCATTAGACGTAAAACTTCCTTGTCAGGATCGTTAAAAAAGCAAATTGAGTAATACTCTTCGCTTTCGGTGTAGGTATGTGTGTGCCGTTGTGGACGAACGTAAATTGTAGATACAGGTTTTTCCCACAACCAACCTAAAGTACCCCAACTTGCAGTCATCATATTGTAGTCTTCTAAGTTTCCTGCGGCAATTAGCATCCAGTCTTTTCCAATCATTTTTATTACATTCTCGTTTAGGTCTTGCCAAGATTGCTTTTCAAAATTATTTAAATCACTGATTGTTGTTTGTGCTGAACACCCAATAGCAGTGAATAGAATAAGTAAAAGTGCTAAGTTTTTCATTTGCTTAAATTTTATTTAGTTAATACCGGAACTGTGGCCAAAGATAATTCTATTTTTGAGCAATAATTCCAAAGTGATTTTTTAGTCCTGTGAGAGTTTTAATATTTTTAAATTTCAATTTTTTCAAAGATTTTATAATATCATTTTCGTTGATTCTGTGTTCGATTGGAGGGCCTGCTTTTATTTCTGGGTTTTGATTTTGTGCCCAATCAATTATAAGCAGTTTCCCATTTGTTTTTAGTGTTCTGTGTACATTTCTTAACCAAATTTCTGGGTTTTGCATTTCATGATACACTGTTATGCTCCATGCTGCATCAATATCGTTTTCAGAAAAAGGCATTTGATTGTCTTCGATAAGAATAGGAAAAATATTGTTGGCTCCGCTATTGTTTTCTATGTCTTCTGTCATTTGTGGCTCTATATCTAGAGCAAAAATTCTTGCATCTGGATAGCTTTCGGCTATAAAGTCAGTCATAAAACCAGTTCCAGCACCGTAATCCACAAGGTTTTTGGGATTGTTAAGAGCTAAATTGTCTATAATTATCTCAATAGGAATATTTCTTAATCTTTGCGGATTATTAAGTCTGTGTTTACTTTTAGGATCAAATTTTTTATCTATCATGTTTATTTAACAACTTATATATGCTTTTTGTTTTGGTACAAATCTAATAGTAGTAAGGATTTTATTTAATATTGCAGGTAGTGTTAGTTAAATTTAGAAATGGTAATATATTCCTGTAATAAATCTTATGTTAGCAACTTCTTTAGCATTTTGCGGAACGCCTTTGGTATCATAGGTTCCGTCACCAAAAGCAGCAACAGTATATTCAATTTCGGCACCTATTTGGATTTTACCTGTATAGAAATTAACACGTGGAGAAACTCTGTAAAGATGTTCAATATTTGTGCCCAATCCGCCTGGTATTCCAATAATGTTTTTAGCAGCTCCAAGATTTTGGTTATATCCTGCAAAAATACCGAAATTCCATTTTGTTCCAGTACTAGAAATATCTATCCAGCCAGTAGCACATCGTGTTGGTATATAGCTTTCCTCTAAACTTGTTGCGTCTAATAGTTCAAAAACTGAGTATCCTCCTGGCATCATTATGCCTGTTGGATTTTCGCAATATGTTCCAGCAATTTTAATGTTTATTTTACTCATTTTCGCATTCACATAAGCAAGTCCAGATAATGATGTTACAGTTTGGTTGGTTATATAGTTTGCAGCAGTAGTTAAAGATGGGAGCATTGTGTGATAATTAACTGCAAAACCAGTATTAAAAGCTGTTCCAGCATCTTTGTTAGATGTGCCGTAGTTTAAATGAATATTAGCTCCAGGAATGCCAGAATTTCTAATATATGTTGGACTGGGTAATCCTGTAATATCTCTTGAGGCAAAATCTCTTTCGCTGTATGCAGTAGCAGAAATTTTTAGACCTCCAGCAGTAAACGAATATTTGATTTGTGGGTTTCTTGAGAATGGTGCAAATCCTAAACCTGTATTAAAAGAAACTGTTCCAGGGAAACACTCCGTGATAAACATTGGATGCCAAAATTGTCCAGTCATTAGATGAGACTTTTTCCAGTCAAACTTGATTATAGCATGACGCAATCTAAAGCCATTTATATCACCATTAGTATGTCCAAAAAACTCTCCTTCGATAACACCAGATGTTTTTGCTCCTAGGGCATTGGGTCCTGTAATAACTCCTTTGAGACGAGTTTGAATTGCCAAAAAGTTAAAACTACCATGTGCATTAATATCATCTCCATTAGCATCCAATGAGGGAGCTTTGGGATATAGTAGTAAATGTCCTTCGCGAGCATCAACAGTTTGTCTTGAATCATAAAAGAAATCATTTTTAACGTAGCCCTGAAACTTAATCCCAAAAGCTTTTGGCTTTTCATCATTTTGAGACATAATTACTGGTGATAATAAAACTACGCAAAGTGCAGTTAGTAAGTAAGATTGGAAAGTTCTTTTCATAATTTATCTTATTGGTTTACGGGGCGTAAAGATATAGATTATTAATCGGTTTGCCGTTAATTAATTTTAACAAAAAGTTGATATTCAACATGTTTTAATGGGGATTCTATTGTTTTTGTTTGTCAGTCAATAAGTTGTTTTTTCATCTTCTCAAATTCTTTTTTTGTTATAATTCCTTCTTCTAAAAGATTTTGAAGCTGAAGTAACTCATCAACTACAGATTTGTTTTTGTTAATGTTTTGAATTTTATTCTTTTGTTTCTTGTCTGATTTTAAAGCACTTATTATTTTATATATCCAATAAGACATCGCTACAATAAGGATAAAGACGACAATCAGATAAACTATGCGTATCATAAGTTTTTTTTGTAAAAATAGGAAAATTCGTGAAGTTTTCCAACTTTTTTTCTGTTTTAAGGTTTGTCAACAATAAATTGATTTATTTGTATGTTGATATTTCTAACTAATTTAAGGAATTCTTAGTAAAAATGCTAATAGCGGTCAATAAATTTAGCTAAATTTGTTGATAGCAACTGTTTTCTTATTATATTTTAAAAAATAGAAAGAAATTATGATTTCAAGAAATATTACATCATAACTACAGGGCAAACGCATACTTTTCTTTTGTCATGATTTTTGGATTGCTATGCACCAAAAAATCATGCCAAAAGAGATTCGTCGGCATATTTTAACCCTTGACTTTCACTACGTTCAGTCAAAAGTTAAAATAAATGAGTTCGCCAGCTGTCGAACTCAAAAGTAATAAAAAGCATTTGAAATTATTGTGATAAAATAAAGTATGCGTTTGCCCTGATCATAACTACTTGTTTTTTGGATTATCAATTATTTATGTCTCTATATTGATTTAGTTTCGCTAAGCTCGTAAACTCAATTGTTTAGATGATAATATCTGAAATCTGCCCAATATATTTTAATACATTTTGTGGATTGTCGTATTGGTATGGGAAGATTGTAGGTAAAATGAACCCTTCGAGAACGCTCAAGGAATATGAATTTCACCTACAATTTCCATGTTTATTTCTTAGGTATATTTTCTAAAACATCTAGTAGGTGATCCCACCACATTTTAACTGTTTTGATTTCAATTTTTTCGTCAGGAGAGTGAGCTCCTCTAATTGAAGGTCCAAATGATATCATATCAAGGTATGGATATTTTTCTAAGAATAAACCACATTCCAGCCCTGCATGTATGGCACGAACTATAGGTTTTTTGCCAAATAGTTTTTCATAGGATTTTTCTGTAACAGTTAATATTTCCGAGTTTGTGTTGGGTGCCCATCCTGGGTATCCGTCTCCTGACTTAACATCCGCTCCAGCTAGTTTAAATACACTACGCACCATTAGGTTAATGTCATCTTTACCTGAATCTACTGAACTTCTTTGGCTTGTAACAACATTTATTTGATTATTATTAAATTTAACCGAAGCAAGGTTTGTAGATGTTTCGACAAATCCTTCGATTGCCGGACTCCAAGCGTGTACTCCATGAGGACAAGCGTACAAGGCTAAGTGTAAGTTGTTTTGTGTTTGTTTGTCTATAACTGTTGTAGGCATTTTAGCCTCTTCAATTATTATGTTTATGTTAGGTTCGTTGATTATTATTTCGTTAATAATGTTTTTTTGTAATGTCTCAAAATCTTTCATCATTTCCGTTGCTTTAGCAGGATCTATTGTAAAAATCATTTCTGCTTCACGCGGAATAGCATTACGTTTATTTCCACCGTCAAAGTTTGCGAGTCTGATGTTGTATTTTTCGCTAAATAGATGTAAAAATCTGTTAGCCATTTTATTTGAATTTCCTAAGCCTTTTTGAATTTCATCTCCACTATGACCTCCTTTTAGCCCGTTTATAGTAATTTTATATGCTTTATGGTTTTGTGGGGCGGGTTCTGATTTATAATCAAATGTAGCAACGGTATCTATACCACCAGCACAGCCAATAAATATTTCGCCTTCATCTTCGGAGTCGAGGTTTAACAATATTTTAGACTCAAAAAAGTTTGGTTGAATTTCAAATGCCCCAGTAAGACCAGTTTCTTCATCAACGGTAAACAAACATTCGATAGGTCCGTGTTTTAAATTATTGTCAGTTAAAATAGCCATTTGTGCTGCAACTCCAATGCCATCATCTGCTCCAAGAGTCGTACCTTTTGCTTTTACCCACTCGCCATCTATATATGGTGTTATTCTGTCTGTGTCAAAATTGATTTTTGTGTCTCTGTTGGCTTCACAAACCATATCCATGTGGCTTTGTAAAATAACTGATTTTACATTTTCCATACCAGCAGATGCAGGTTTTTTAATCAATACATTACCTATTTCGTCTCTTTTAGTGTCTAAATTATGTTCTTTTCCAAAATTTAAAAGAAATTCAATTATTTTCTCTTCTTTTTTTGATGAACGTGGCACTTTTGTGATGTCCTCAAAATATTGCCAAACTTTTTTTGGTTCTAAATGTCCTAAAATACTCATGATATTATTTTTTTTATTAAATTTGGCTAAAGTTAATAAAATTTTATTTATTTAAAAAATATGATGTGTTGAAATCTTATTTATATATAATTTGTAGGGTAGGTCTAATTACAATAGTAATGTTTGCATTGCTGAGTTTGTTTTCTTGTAGAGAAAATGAGAGTAATCAAATAAGTGGTGTTGTAACTGATATGTCAACGGGTGAGCCTGTTGGTAACGCAAAAGTAAAGTTCGAAATTACTGAGATTATGCAAGGAAGTTATAATTCTGCGTTTTCATTTTTTAAAGAGACTTACACAGATTCAGAAGGTAAGTTTTTGATAGAATTTGAGAGCCGAAATTTTGTGAAAATGAGACTTGAGTTTTCAAAAGATGATTATCATTCGATTTATAGCACTTTTGAACCCGAGGGTGTGTCATCGGATTATGTGGTAAATGGTGTAATCCCCAAAAAATCATTTATTAGCGTAAAGGTTCATAATGCTTACCCAAATAATCCTGATGATGTTGTTAAAATCCGATTGCAAAATATTAATCCAGAGTGTAATGTTTGCTGCAATTCAGACTATAGATTTTTTTATGGTGCTTTTGTCGATACAAGTTTTGTTTGTAAGGTTGTTGGTGGTGATTATATTACTGTAAATTATATCTCAATACATCAAGAGCAATCTAACGTTGTTGAAAGTCAGGTTTATTGCACTCCTGGCGATACTGTGATGTTTAATTGTTATTATTGATAATCAATGTCATTTTTAAGTTTTATTCGTTTTTTTACTGTTAATTTATTTATATAGCCAATAATTTGTTTTCAAAATAGGCTTAGCTTTTTTGTTTACGGACGAAAAAACATTTCGTATTGTATGTCGTAAAGCGGGTTAATTGATTGTGAAAAATATATAGATAAAAAAAGGATAGACTTAAAAATCTATCCTTTTTTTGTTTATTTCGTTAAGAAAATTAGATCTTAATATAATCAGAATTATCTCAAAGTTACTTTACGATTAACGCTAGAGTCTTTATCTAAAATATTTATGTGATATAAGCCAGAACTAAAGTTGCTAAAGTCTATTTTTTCGTTTATTGAACCATTTTGCACATTGAATTCATTTGAAAAAACGATTTTACCCATCATATCAAATATTTTAATATTTACAGTTTCAGAATCGCAGTTTTCGATTACGATATTGACAAAGTCTGAAGTTGGATTTGGGTAAATGCTAATCTCATCGTCAGTTAAAAATTGCGATGTGTTTACGTACTCTTCAACTGTTCCGGAGCAAGTTACAGAAATCTCATCTGCTCCACCACCGTTGATTGTTGTAAGTTCTGAGTTATAATCACCAACTGTGAGACCTGAGATTAATCTTACATAAACCTCAGTGGCAGTTCCGTCAAAAGCAGTAATTGTAATTGGTGTGCTTTGGAAATCTGTACCAGAACTTAACGAGACCTCATAATTTGTTGAAGGATTAATAATTACATCGTTACCATCCATAAAAGTACCACTTAATGTATAGTATTGTTCGTCTGATGGCCCAAAACCAGCAACGTAAGTAAAGCCGCTTAAACTAGTTGGGTTTGCAGTAAGAACTGGAGTTGGACTAAAGTTCCCACAGAAAACTTTAATGTTATCCAAGAAAGCTCTTTTTACATCAGTTGCAATTTTTATTTTAGACATTGCTGATCCGTCTGTAATTTGCAAACTGTATGATTGAAATTCAGTTTCTGGAGTAATATCAGAACCAACTTGAACAAAGTTTTCTCCATCTGCAGCATGAAAAATCTGAATTACTGATACATCAACATTCCATTTTGCATAATCAAAGTTTAATGATCCACCGTCAGTAAGGTCAATAGCTGGAGTAATAATATATCCATTTAATGACCCAGTTCCGATTTTTATTTCGCCGCCAGCAGAATAAATCTTGTATCCTGTCCAACCTGGAACCATAGTATAGTCGTCAAGTTCTGCTGCTGCGTCGCTTGTACTTGGAGTTTCATGGGAGCCTGTTGTAAATCCGCTAAAATCTTCTTCTAAACAAGGATATCCGCTGCCATCAGTAACACTGCCATTACAAACAACTGCAATAGCGTCTGCACCACCGCCTGTAATAGCGATTGTCTCTAAATTATAATCTGCTACAGCTAAATCTGCAATAAGTCTCACATAAATGTCAGTAGCTGTTCCGTCATAAGTTGGAATTGAAATTGCAGAACTTTGGAATCCTGCACCAGAAGTTAAAGACACTTCATAATTTGCTGGTGGTGTGATAATAACATCGCTGTTATCTAGGCTTGCTCCAGTTAAAGTAAACATTTGTTCAGGCGATGGACCAAATCCAAACAGATAATTAAATCCGCTTAAGATTGAAGGCTCTGTTGTGAGTGTGGGAGCAATATATTCAGAAACACTTCCACTACATTCTACAGTTATATCACTTGCATTACCACCTGAAATAGTAATCATTTCTGAATTGTAGTCAGCTACAGCTAGTCCTGAAATTAGTCTTACATAAACTTCTGTATCAGCACCATCATAAGTTGCGAGTGTAATTGCTGTATTTTGGAAAGTTCCACCAGAGTTTAAAGATATTTCGTAATTTGTAGGTGGTGTGATAACTACATCACTACCGTCTAAAACTGTGCCGCTTAAAATAAAACTCTGTTCAGCCGAAGGTCCTGATCCTTGAATATAATTTAATCCAGTTAAAACATCTGGATTTGCAGTTAAAGTAGGACTTGGAATAGCACTTACACTACCATTACAAGTTATATTAACATCACTTGAACCACCACCTGAAATATTAATTGTTTCTGAATTGTAGTCAGCTACAGCTAATCCTGAAATGAGTCTTACATAAATATCAGTAGCTGTTCCGTCATAAGTTGGAATTGTAATTGCAGTACTTTGGAAAGTTCCACCAGAAGTTAAAGACACTTCATAATTTGTAGGTGGAGTAATAATTATATCGCTATTGTCTAAATCAGTACCACTTAATTCAAAAGATTGTTCGTCAGATGGTCCTAAATCTACAATATAATTAAAT
The DNA here is from genome assembly GCA_028686735.1 of Bacteroidales bacterium. Classification (GTDB taxonomy): domain Bacteria; phylum Bacteroidota; class Bacteroidia; order Bacteroidales; family ML635J-15; genus Bact-19. The sequence continues at coordinate 4,334 of JAQUBO010000037.1, read as the reverse complement.
CCGCTTAAAGAAGTAGGATTAGATGTTAAAGTAGGAATGGGAAGGAATCCGTTACAATATACTTCAATATTATCAAGATATGCTCTTTTTACATCTGTTCCTATTTTTATTTTTGACAGAGTAGTACCATCGGCAATATTGACAGAATACGATTGAAAGTCAAGTGTTGGAGTTAAATCGACACCAATTTGCACAAAATTAGTTCCGTCGCTTGCATGAAAAACTTGAACTGATGAGGCATCCGATTCTGACCAAAATGCATAATCAAAAATTAGTGTTCCGCCAGCAGATAGGTCAACAGCTGGAGTAATAATATATCCATTAAGTGAGCTAGTACCAAGTTTTATTTCGCCGCCAGCAGAATAAATTTTATATCCTTCCCAACCAGGTACTTGAGTGTAGTCATCTAATGCTGTTGCAACATCAGTACTGCTTGGAGACCCATGTGCTCCAGCGGTAAATCCACTAAAATCTTCGGCAAGGCAAGGAACTAAAGAAGGATCTAAAACACTTCCGTTACATTCTACAGATATATCACTTGCATTACCACCTGAAATAGTAATCATTTCTGAATTGTAGTCAGCTATAGCTAGTCCTGAAATTAGTCTTACATAAACTTCTGTATCAGCACCATCGTAAGTTGCGAGTGTAATTGCTGTATTTTGGAAAGTACCACCAGAGCTTAAAGATATTTCGTAATTTGTAGGTGGTGTGATAACTACATCACTACCGTCTAAAACTGTGCCGCTTAAAATAAAACTCTGTTCAGCCGAAGGTCCTGATCCTTGAGTGTAATTTAATCCAGTTAAAACATCTGGATTTGCAGTTAAAGTAGGACTTGGAATAGCACTTACACTACCATTACAAGTTACATTAACATCATTTGCACCACCACCTGAAATATTAATTATTTCTGAATTGTAATCAGCTACAGCTAGTCCTGAAATTAGTCTTACATAAACCTCTGTATCAGCACCATCGTAAGTTGCGAGTGTAATTGCTGTACTTTGGAAAGTACCACCAGAAGTTAAAGATATTTCATAATTTGTTGGTGGAGTAATAATTACATCGCTATTATCTAAAACTGTGCCACTTAAAGCAAAAGATTGTTCAGCAGATGGTCCTGAACCAACAATGTAATTAAATCCACTTAGAATTTCAGGATTTACAGCAAGAGTAGATACAGCAGGAGCCAATCCAGTAATCGAAATGTCATCTATGCCTGCACCAATATTTTCAAGAGTTCCCTCGACATGAAATTTAATTTTAACTTCTGTCCCATTATATGTGGACAGGTCAAACTCATCCATATTAGTTAACGAGTTGGTTAGAGGAAGTCTTGTTCCTAGAATAGTCCAATCAACTCCATTATTGGTTGATATGGAAACTGTAACTGTGTTTTCTCCAACATTAGTTCCTCCATAAGTTCTGGCTTTAAAATTAAGAGTTTCATTAGTGTAATTGTCAAAATTCATAGCCGGTGTTACTGTTGACGATGTTGACTTAAGCAACTGAATATACGAAGTTCCAGCAACATCTGTATCTGTCCATGTATCAAATCCTGCGACTTGATCTCTAATAGGAATAATATTCTCCTGTGCATAAGTTTTTCCAATTCCTGTAAGCATTAGTAATGCTCCAAGTAATACAAATAAAATTTTCTTCATTTTCAAAATATTTAAGTTTATATATTATTTATTAATCTCTCATCTTGAGTATGTAACTATTAAATACATCTTTAGTTCTCAAAAGTAATAAAAAGTTTTAGATTTTTAGCTATTTTTAGGGTTTTATTACAGCTTTTATTATAGAGATTGCTGTAGTAAATAATATTTTATATGTTACGTGGTTCTTGCGGACACTATTTATTATTTGCCCTGTGTTACTGTTTATAAACACAAACTCCCGTTCGGTTCTATTTGTAGTGTTTTGAGATAATTTATACCCGTTAGGTGTTATATGCGAAAAAATTATTGTATTTGTACCCGTAAAGGTATAGGAATATGACAATTTATGGTCAACATTTCTTGTAATTGATAATGAACCAGAGCAATTGAGTTTAACTATTAATGGAAAGAAAAATAAAATTACGAAAACAGATTTTGATATTCTAGCAAAAAACTTATCTCTAAACGAAAAGCAGAGAGATAATAGTTATGAAAAATTTATTGCTACGAAGGAAAAAATTGAGTGGTGGGTTCAAAATAGTTTTTTACCAAATAATCAAAAAAATAAATTACAAAACCTTGTTGATACACGAATAGAGATGTTCGACAGATAAAGTTAGTAGTATGGTTGATGCGCTAGGATTGCAATTCTTAGCTGGCGAAGGATATAAAATACCTACCTTTAATTTTCCTCCTTTCGAATTTAAATTAATATTTAATGAATTATGTGCCATGTATATATATAATTCTGTTTTTTTTAATGCACAAAAATACAACAATATGTTTAATTGACAGTAATAACGTTTTTCCTTAGTATTAAAAAGAGAAATAGGCAAAAATGAAAACTTTAGAAAACTCTTTGGATTTTATAATAAAGTTTTTACCTTTGGTAAATATTTTTATACTAGTTGTTTTAAAGCATAAACAAAATTATTAAAATTAACAAAATTTATTTAACTATTTTTATACGTGTAAGCCGAAAAACGTAAAACAGAGTAGGCGAAAATAAAAATTTATATCATGGAAAAAAATTTACCATTTATTGAGATTCCGATTATTGAGAAATTTTACAACAAATTTGTACTTGATTTTTTAAAAAAGCTAGATGAAGGAAATGTTTTTAAAAACATCATTTTTACATTGTTAAACATCTTGGCATTTGCCATTCTAATTGGAGGTGTTTTGATGAGTTTTATATTCATTTTTGGTGAAAATGGCTATGTTATGTCAACAATAGGAAATGGTTCTCTCGACACATGGCCAAGAATAGCTGCAGTTGTTGGATTAATCGTTGGATTAGTTCTTAGTATTATCCTATCATGGGTGCTTTACAGCGTACTTAGAAAACGTGCCAAAGAGCTTAATGAAGAAACTTATGAGGGCTTACTTGATTTCGTTTTTATTAAGACAGGGACTAAACTTATAATTGTTATTGGTGAACTATTATTTTGTATCCTTTTAGTTGCAGGCATACTACAATTAGTTGCAACACTAATTGGTGGACCAGTTTACTTTGCACTTGGCTCAATTTTAGGTATTGTAACAGGAATGTTGCCTATTGACATGTCAATGGAAACTATATCTTTATTAGGTAGTTATGAGATGTTTGATACTTTAATGATTACAAGCGTAGTATTAATTGTATCTTCATTTGTAATTCTAGTAATCTCGTATATTTATAAAGAAGTTTACCTATATTTGATTAAACTAGTGAAAATCTTTATTAATTTCCTTCCTAAATTTGCTATCCCTTTAGCAATCAGAAGAAAAGAAGAAAAATAATATAAGATACTAACTATAATGCAACTTTATAAGTGCTAAGATTTTCAAATATATGAGGCTAAAATTTTAGTCTCATATATTTTTTAATAAGTTATATATTATGGAAACGTAAAAAAGTTACAAATTTCATACTGACGTTTACATTGCCTGATACATTTTTAATTAAGATGCTGATTTAGCCAGCAATCTAAAGTCAAATTGTGCCTGAATATTTTTTTACTTTCCATCATCCGCTTTTTTTGGATGTTTTTTACTTTCCATCATCCGCTTTTTGCGGATATGGAAACGTAAAAAAAAAAGAAATACAATAATTATTCAATAATTATATCCTTGAGTGGATTCTCAATAATTTCATCAGAATATTCATGGAATAATTTGAATTCATCCTGATTTTTAAAATATGTAGCAAAATGACTTTCGGTGAAGTTTTTATCAGTATTCTTTTTATTTCCAAGCTGAGATGACCATGGATATTCTAATGGATGTTCAACAAAACCATGCTTTACAGGATTGTTATGAATGTAAACAATGAGGTTTTTGTAGTAATCAATATTGTCAACATGGATTTTTTTGTAGTTTTTAATAAAAAGGCTGCCAATTCGCTGGTGCCTGATGTTAAACCATCGCGAATAGGAATTAAATAGGTGTTTAAACATTTCAACAGGATTTGGTTTTACAAGCAATTCCTGATTTCCGTTATTTGTAAAATGTGTAGCCCATTTTTTTGTCGTATTACTGCTTTTGGATTCTTTCGAATCTAACCCGCATTATTCATCGCATTATTCTTGGTTGGTTTATAATGAGTTGTTAGTCAGGGGCTTGACAAGGTATTTGTGGTTTTATTATTAGTCAAATTTTGAGAAAGCTTACAATTATCTTTGTGCA
>JAQUBO010000203.1 GCA_028686735.1 Bacteroidales bacterium | reverse complement strand
GGGTAATACGCACTCTTAGCACTCTGAACATCCAGTTTTGATAACTCAAGATTGATGTACTGATTTTGAAGTGTTGTATTATTAGATTCCATTTTTGACAAAAGTTCCTCAAAAGCAAAATCGGATTGTTCTGAAGTAAAGCTTGTTGTAAAAGTATATTTCTCATTTACAGGAACAGACATCAAATAATTTAACTGACGCATAGCATTTCTGTGTGAAGCTTCTGACATCATAAAATCTGCAGTATCACTTAAAAATGAGTTTTGTGACTGTAAAAGATCGTAAGTTACAGCAGTTCCAATTTCTTTTTTCTGTAGCTCACGTTGATAACGATCGCTAGATAAAATCATATTACTTTCAGATATTTTTAACTTCTCTTGCTCAAGTAATACATTATAATAAGCAGAAATCACATTCTGAATAGTATTTTCAACCATTATCGCAAGATTAGCGTCAGACATATTCTCATATTCTTCGAGTTTGTCCTTAGTGATTCGTGCGGAGAATCCACGAAAAATCACCCAATTCAAATCAACAGATGCATTAAAACTTTTAGAATTATAATCATCATTATCGTTATAATTATTCCCAATTGCTCCACTTCCGACAAAAGAAACTGTAGGTAAAGCTCCAGTATTTGCCCATGAATTATTTACTTGATTAACTTCAAGATTTTTCTCAGAGACGATTATATTATAATTGTTTTCAAGAGCTGTTTGCACAGCATTCTGAAGGCTAAGGCTGTTTTCCTGAGAGTATATAAAACTTGCAACTCCCAGAAAAACCAATATTAATATTATTTTTTGTTTCATCGTTTGTAATTTTTTTTATTAAAATTCTTTTTCCATCGCATTCTGTAAGTTCTCATCAATCTTCTGATTAATTATAGCCACCTCGACTGACTCTGGTGTAGCTTCCTTATTTCCTAAAAGCTTTTTAATACTTAATTTCACTTTGTTAGTTAGTATTAGCATTACTGGAAGTATCAACAAAATAAAGATTGTTCCAAACAGAATTCCATAAGCCAATGATATTGACATTGGTACAAGAAATTTTGAATCAGGATTATTTACAAGTATAAGCGGCATAAGTCCAACAAAAGTTGTAACCGTAGTAAGGAATATTGCTCTAAATCTTGATTTACCTGCATGAACAACTGCAACTTTAACTATCATTCCTTCTGTTAAATTACTGTTATATTTCGAGATAAATACAATTGAACCGTTTATTACCGTTCCTGCCAGAGCGACAAATCCCCATAAACTCATCATCGAAACTGGCTGACCATGTATTCCGTGTCCCCAAATCGCTCCAAGTATGCCTAGCGGAATAATTGCAACAACCAATAATCCTTGAGAGAAAGATTTAAAATAAATCATTATGATAATTACTATAATCAAAAATGCTATTCCAAAATATATTCCCATGCTCTGCATTTGCTCTTGACTATCTTTTTGTTGTCCTTGCTTTTGAAAGCTTACACCTGGACATTGCTCTTCTATCATAGGAATAACTCTTTCTTCGATATCGCTAATTATTGGCGTAACACCTTCGTTCTGATCTTTCATATATGCATCAACACGAATTTCACGTTGTCCGTTATATCTACTGATTGCGTTAAGACTACGGTCAGTTTCTATATTGACAAGAGTTTCAAGGGGAAAACTTCCTTGAGGAGTATTTATCATCATCTGTTCGAGTTGCCCCATAGTTATTCTGCTTTCGAGAGGATATCTTACATAAACCCAAATTTCATTTTTCCCTTCTTGCATTCTTTGAGCAAGACTACCATAGAATCCTGACCTTACTTGATTCATTAGTGAAGATTGCGTTAGTCCTTTAATATAAGCTTCTGGCTTTAGACTAATCTTAAGCTCTTGCGATCCCAATTGAGCATTATTTGAAATATTATACAATGAAGATACTTTATTTAGCTCAGTTTCGAGAATTTGCTGAGCCAACTCAATTTCTTCAGAATCATATCCTAATAGACTATATGATATAGGAGCACCAAAACGTGATGATGCGCCAACACCATACTTATAAGTCTCCGGAATATTGCTAGTTTTTTCTGATATTCGTTGTTTAATAATATCCTCTGTTACTTTAGTACCTCTAAAAGAATTTAAAAACACTCTAATCATACCGGCATTTGTGCCAGACTCTGTTCCGCTAAAAGAACTACCTATTGTAATTTGTGTTTGTGAGATATAATCACTTGTATCTCCATATTCTTCTTTTAATTCTGCATTTGCTTCCCAAACCATATCTTCGATAAAGAATAGCTTTTCTTTTGTAATAGAATCACTGACACCAGGCTTTAAAGCTAGATCTATTGAAAACATATCTGCGGGCGATGCAGAAAAAAATACAAAAGCAATTTTTCCGCTCATGAACATTCCAACAGTTAATATTACTAAAGCTGCAACAACAGATAAAGCGATTGCTTTATTTTTAAGTATCCTGCTTAATAATGGCTGATAAATCTTAAGATTAAGATATTTTATAAGTTTCGCTGAGAAAGTTTTTATTTTTCCGTAAAATGATTTTGTATTAGTAGGTTTTAAAACCTTTGGATTAGCAAGGTGACCAGGCAGCACAAATATTGCTTCAAAAAGAGAAACTACAAGAACAGCCACAACAATAAAAGCCATCTCATACATCATCTTTAAGTTACCTTCAATAAAGAAAAGTGGAGTAAACGCAATCATAGTAGTTAATACAGAAGTAAAAACAGCAGGCAGAACTTCCATAGTCCCATCAATTGCTGCACGTTTCGGGCTTTTTCCCATTTCGTAATGAGTAAAAATGCTTTCACCGATAACAACACCATCATCGACGAGAATCCCAATAATGAGAATCATCCCATAAAGTGAGATAATATTTATTGTTATTCCGCTCAGTGAAGTAATTATGAACATCCCAAGAAATGCGGCAGGAATTCCCCATGCTACCCACAATGATAAACGGAAATTCAATAAAAGAGAAAGTAAAACAATAATTAGGAAAACACCTAACACTCCATTTGAAACCAATGTGGATAGCTGATTGTCAATTGTATCAAGAAAATCATGTGTGACACTTAGTTCGGTTTCTTCGTGCGTTTTGTTATAGTCTTCAATATAAGATTTTACAAATTTTGAAATTTCCTGCAAGTCTTCTGTTTCTAATTTGCTAATCATTATTGAAACTGCCTGTTCTCCATCAGCATAACTTACATTTGGAGTTTCAGCAAAATCGAGTTTTACATTTGCAACATCTTCAATTCTAAGAACTTTACCATCAGAATTTGTTCTTATAACAATTTTCTTTAATTCATCGGGGTCAACAGTACGCTGGCGACTAACGACTTTAATTTCTTCTCTACCATTTTTAATTGTTCCGCCATGAATATCGAGATTATTTGCACTTATTGCAGCCTGAATAGTACTTATGTCCAGATTGTATCTTCTTAGTTGATCTTCTTTTATTTCGACAACCAATTCCATATTTGATGGGACACCCATTATCGTTACCTGAGAAATTTTTCCACTTGATAAGAAAGCGTCTTCAATGCGATTTGCTTCAGAATTTAAAACAAACAAATCATTTTTAGTGGATTTTAAAACTACAAACATTGCCATATCCGAAGTTCTACCCTTCTTGATAATCGGTTTCTGAGCTGCAGCTGGAAAATTTGAAATCCCATCAACAGAGTTTTTTACATCGCTCAACAACTCATCCATATCATAACCACCAAAAGCTGTAATAGTAACAGTTGCCATACTTTCAACGGATTTTGATGAGAATTCTTTAATTCCAGGTATTCCTCGAATTGCATTCTCAATCAAAGTTGTTACCCCCTCTTCCATCTGTTTAGGTGTCGCTCCCGGATAAGAAACAGAAATACTTATACTAGTTGATTCTACAATTGGGAAGGATGCTTTTCTTATATTCATCAGTGATATTCCACCAATTAGCAAAAGAACAACAATAAATATTTTTCCGTAAAACGGATATTTTACAAATGCCGAGACTATTTTTTTCATATTATTATTTTTAATTTTTGATTGATTAAAGGATAACTCCGACACTTTGTCCATCCTTAACACTAATAAGCGATTCGACTACAATGGTATCTCCAGTTGGAACACCCGAAATTACAGTATAATCATCGAGAATTTGCACAACATTTATCTCTGTAAGTTTTAAAACTCCGCTTTTAACCAAATAAACACTGTTGTTTTCAACTAAAGCCTCACGAGGTATTTTAATCCCCTCAACTTGATTCTCATTTTCAAAAACAACATCAACAAATTCACCTTCTAGTAATTTGCCTGCTCCCGAATTATCAATATTCACATAAACATTTACCGATTGAGTGGATTCGTCAACAAAACCTGCAATTCTTGAAACTGTTCCTGTATATTTATCATCACCAGAAATTATATCCACTTCGTTTCCTGCTTTTATTCTTTTAATATCATTTACCAAAACAGGAACAGTAACCTCTAATTTATCTGATCTAATAATTACAGCAAGCTCAGCACCAATACTTGCTATTGCACCAACTTCTTTATTTACCGTTTTAAAATAGCCATTAAATGGAGCATAAATATCATACTTTGTGAGTTTTATCTCTTGCTGATACAGCGAATAATATTCAGAAATTACTCCATTTGATGCAAGATAAACTTTTAACTGATCATCATTAATAGCAGGTAATTCTGGTAATTTGGAATTTATGTCAATTGCGTTAAAAAAGCTTAACCATGTATTATAATTATCGGGATAATCAATGCTTAAATCCGGTAAAATCGTAGATAATGTTCTTAAGTAATTACTTTTTAATGACTTTAATCCTGCTTCTGCATCTTCATTATAAATGTGTAGTAAAAGGTCACCCTGTTTAAAATACTGTCCCTCTTTAAAATGCACACTTCCCTGCATTATTTTTCCACTTACTTCGGCTGATACAGATATATTTTCAAAAGAGCTAATTCTACCAGAATATTCAACAACTGTTGTTAGTACCACATTCTCTACAATATCAGATTGTACATTAATATTATCTTGTTTGCTTTTATTAATTCTCGCTGTTGCTTTATTGTTTATCATCGAGATAGTGAAAATAACTGCTGTAATAATCACTAGTAAACTTATTCCGATTGTTAATATTTTCTTACCCATTTTATTTCTGTTTTTAATATTTAAGAGCAAATATCAATATAAAAAGAGTCTCAATAAAACTTAATGAACGAATGCTATGATTTTATAAACCAACGTAGAACACAATGTAAAGACATTAAAACCAAGCGATTATTCGTCAATTATGAAGTTTCATTAATGAAAAGCAAGGTTTCGTTAATTTAGTTTTGGATAATAAAATTAAGAACGTACTTTTATGAAAAATTAAATGATATGAGAAATAAACTAGCCATTCAAATTATATTCTGGATAACCATATTGGGAATTCTTTTTGGATTTGGATTACATTTATATCCTACAAAAATCGCAATTATTTCAGCTTTGATAAATGCATTTTTTTTTGCAATAGCAATCTATATGAACGCATTAATGTTTCTGCCAAAATATTACAACACAAAAAAAGTGCATCTATTATTAATATTTAATTTTTTAGTGATTGGGACAATCTCAATAATATTAAGAAGCATCGAGGTCCATTCTCTTTCAGAATATGTAAATTTAGAATTAAGAGATAATAAACCACCAGAGGCATTTAAATACATCAAAAATATTTCATGGATGTTTCTTCTAGTTTCATTTAGCTCAACATATATCCTACAGCAAAAACTAATTAAAAACGAAGAACAAAGTAAATTGATTATTGAGGACAAACTTAATGCGGAGCTAAAATTATTAAAAGCACAGATAAACCCTCACTTTTTATTTAATGCTCTGAATAACATCTACTCATTAACTTACAAAAAATCGGATAAAGCTCCTGAAAGTGTTCTTGAATTATCCAAAATGTTAAGATATGTTATTGAGGATGGCGAGAATGAATTTGTATTTTTAAAATCAGAGATAGATTATATAAAGAGTTACATATCTTTTCAGAGAATGAAATTACCAAATGAAATCAATGTTAATTTCGAATATAATAATCTAGACATTAATAATAAGATATCCCCATTATTATTTATCCCATTTATTGAAAATAGCTTTAAATATAGCCGTATCGAAGAAGATGAAAACGCATTTATTGATATTAAATTTAATTCAAGCTCCAATAATAGAGTAGTATTTACGATTGAAAACAGTATTACAAAAGAAGCAAAAGCAAA
>JAQUBO010000202.1 GCA_028686735.1 Bacteroidales bacterium | reverse complement strand
ACCCATTCTCGGCGGCCACAGGCTATGGACAACTCGCCAGGCCGCTGGCATAATGAAGAAAGCAAATGGAGAACCTGAAGCTGTCTTAAACTTCTAAAAAACTGGCTCCGCTATCGGGACCACCCCTGACGGTAGCCATTTCGATAGCCATACCGGTTGGGTTCTCTGTGTTTATGGGTTTATATTTTTTCTTCTTTGGAAGAATATTTAAATACAAGCCGTTGGGTGAATAAGATGAAACCCATAACAATAAAAACGCCCGTCACGCTAATCGCGCTCCTTGGCGGAGGCGTTGTGTTAACCGGCATCGGTACGTCCCTTCACCGTTTACTCGTACCCTGGGCACTAATGATAGGTGTGCTCCTATTCGTAGCAGGCCTACTCCTTGCTCTAATCGACTTCTTTCGCGCAATAGCAATATTGAGAAAGCCCGAATCTCGGCAAAGGACTGGCATCATTTTACCCATTCTTACTGCCCTGATTGCTGCCGCCGCTTGGTCAATCGTGGTGACTGTTCCCGTCCTATTCGCAAGAGGGGCTTCTCAACCCTGTCCATTTACCGAACACTTCCCCGAAATGCCGCCTGATGCCCAAATAGTCGACTCATGGTGTAACTCCAAGATTGGTATGGACCATACTTGCATTTACAAAGTTAAAATGAATGACCACGGGAAGATATCGGCCTTACTAATCTCGAATGGGTTCCCGCGCGTAACTGCCTCTGAGGCCTACGGAATCTCGAACATAAGATATCCCACATGGTGGCCGCCCGATGGAGATTTTGGAATTACTGAAATATATCTACACCGAGAACGCGATAAAGAGTCAGGATTCCCCTACCTGAACCGTATTGTGCGGTATGATTCTAAAAATGACCTCTATTATTTCCAATGGTATGATCTATAAGAATATGAATCCCAACAATCGGGTCCAGAGTGCCACAAGGTGTCGGGTCCCCTGACCCGTGACGTTCGCTAAAAGATAAAATATGTACGACATTTTATTCATTTGTGATCACTGCGGAATTCATCTAAGCGGAAAATGATGTTGGCATTACGCTCCCATGCCCCCAATGCGATGAAGAAATATCAGTCCCTACCGGCGATATACTTTTTGACTGCCCTTTGTGTGGCAAAACGCTACTCGCAAGCAATAACTCGATAGATTGCACCTTCCAATGCCCCTCCTGTGATCTGGATATTACCGTCCCAAAACAAGGACGATTGATTCCCAGCGCCCCAAAAATTGAGTTAGAGGCCCCCCAAAGGGTGCAGCCACAATCTCCGCCGCCCGCTAAACCTACACCACAGCAGGCAACCCCCAACTTGACCGGAACAGAGAAAGCCGAGAACGACCAGTTTATGATGACGTGGGGCAGCTATTTGGCAGAGGCCGGGTTTACGGATGAGAAAAGCCAAAAGAAAACAAAAAAAGACAGCGACCAATTGAGGGATTAGTAGCGTGCGAAGCCACGCTGCAATCCCGGGTTGAACAAGCCCATCGGAGGGCGTATGTATTTTGCTCATGGGGCGGAAGCCGGTACGGGCGCTCAGGACGACTGACCGCTTCCAGTGGAGTCGGAGGGGATATGCCGGGGATCGCGAACGGGGTGCTCAGGGACATGGGCCACATATCGGGGGCCGGTTGGGAGGGCAAATGCCAGCGGATTGCTGCACACCGGGCATAGCGGGGCGGGCCGACGCGCGGGACGTCGGAAAGGCAAGCAGGCATGGACGAGGGCGATCATGAGGCGGCGGGTGGTCCTCGGGCGTATGTCAGGAGCAGCGGCACGGGATTGGGGATGGGCCGCCAGGTGCGTTCGCGCCGCTCCATGGGGATGTCGCAATGGGGGCAGCGCGATCGTAGTCGTGGCCCGCGCCAGCCGCTTCTGGTTGCGCAGGTATAGAAAATAGTCGCGCAGCTCCTCGTCGCCCACCTCGCCGGGACTTTTCCAGCACCAGCCCGCCAACCGGCCCACTGCCCGCACATACGACTCGATGGTCCTTTCCGAGAACCGCCGCAATTGCATCTCTTCGATCATCCGCTGCCGCAAGTTCCCCGCCGGTTCTTTCTTCGGTATCATGGTCTGTCTCCTAGGTTGCGAACGGGCTTGATTGCCCGCCCACTTCCAGCTACCATGACCCCCGTGAATCAGAACAACGAGTGTGTGATCCGTCAACTGCCGCGTAGCGGCTTAGTTCAACAAGACAAATGGAGAGTAGCGTCTAAAGCCGTACTCTCATTTGCGACATTGCGCAAAAAAATGAAAGAACATGGCAGTAAACGCAGACAAACCTAATCTCTGGAAGGCGGATACACTCGAATCAATCGATTTCTACAACGATTGGTTTCTGCGCTTTGCCCCTACAGCATTCCGGACACAACGATCAATCCAGACTGAAATGGTAACAAATGCCTTTCACTTAACCGACAATCTGCGGACTCTTTCAACAATCATCCTTCGAGAAAATCCAGGCATACTACCAATGCTGAGGATGACATCCGCTCCCCCTCTTGCTCGTGACCGACTCGTTGGTCTTGCCTATACATCCAAGAATCTAGTGCAGTCCATGGAAGGAAAGGGTGAGACTCCTTCGAGGCTTCCACCTCGAATGAGCGATGAGGATATAGAGTCACATTTGTCGCGCATTGTGGATGTATTGAGAGAAGTTGCAGACCGCGATCTTTTCCCGTGGCTGGATGACACCGCAGAGGACCCTTCTGAAGAAGAAGTGCTCCGTTCTGCTTCGGTTGTTGCGGACAGACTTTGCGGTGCTGCGGCAGATCCAATCATAAGGAACGAACAGGAAAAGAGGCAATTGGGGGCGCTATCAAAATACCTTGATTCTCTGGGTTACAAGCAAGTTGAAATCAAGCAGTTTGATGGTCTATTGGCAATGCCGCAGTCCACATACTGTTTCAGAGCTAACGTTGCTGTCGGCTCGTCTGATAACCCAGTAAACATGCCTATCGATTGTATAATCTCACGCAAATCGAGATTACCGGACGAGGTTCCGATATTGATTGAAGCAAAGTCTGCTGGTGACGCGACAAATACAAACAAGCGTCGTAAAGAAGAAGCACAAAAGCTATCGCAGCTTAAGAAGACTTTCGGCCAAGATGTCGTGTTTATTCTGTTCCTATGTGGATACTTTGAAGCTGGATACCTTGGATACGAAGCTTCTGAGGGAATTGATTGGGTGTGGGAGCACCGCATTTCTGATCTATTATTGTTCCTTGATGAAGGTCTCAGCTCTAACCCTCCATCAGTTAAGGAAGATTCGACAGAATACAGCTCAGACTTTTTGCGAATTGAAGAAGAAAGATTCCGTAGACAGAAAGACATTGATGATTTGCGCTCCCCCCTAGATCGGAATAGGATGGGGCAGTTTTCAACTCCCTTCCGCCTGGCTAACGAAATCACTCGATACTCCTGCTCCCTTTGTAAAAAGAAGACCGATGAGTTGTACGTTCTTGAGCCCGCAATCGGAAGTGGTGTTTTTCTCTCCTCATTTCTTGGAGCGGGGATAATCAAGCCAACTTTCGCTGGAGTCGAAATAGATAATGCTTATAGCAAGATTGCCGAAGAATTGTTTTCCGACCTCAATCTTTCCGTTTTCAATCAAGATTTTTTCGAATTTTGTGCCGATGACAATTATTCAGGTTACTTTCATCTAGTAGTTACCAACCCTCCATATGTTCGTCATCACCACATAGAGTCCTCTAAGAAAGTTGAATTTCAGAGCAGGGTGCATTCCAAATTGGGTATTACAGTTAGTGGACTAGCGGGGCTATATATTTATTATATTCTTCTTTGTGATAAGTTGCTGGCAACCGATGCGGTCAGTTCTTGGCTTATACCTACTGAGTTTCTTTATACGAACTATGGCGCCTCTTTGCGCCATTACCTCACGAGGTGCGTAAGATTGAATCGGATTCACCTATTCAGTGCCGAAGATGTGCAGTTCGATGATGCTCTGGTGTCTTCTTGCGTGATCACATTCACAAAGAAATCTCCTGGTGAAGACGATCAAGTGTTGCTTACAAAGGGTTCTTATCTTGTCCCTACTTCAGAGGATCAATATCCGATCTCTAAACTCCAGCCTGATGAAAAGTGGATTTTCAGTGATTCTCGTGCTTCAAGTGGTGGAGAGTATAAGCTTGAAGATCTCTTCCATATTACTCGTGGCCTCGCTACCGGAAATAACGAATATTTTATCCTCACTGAAGACAAAGTGAACCAGCAAAACATACCAAGTGGCGCACTTAGCCCAGTTCTCCCAAGCCCAAGATATCTCGATCACGAAATCATTGAAACAAGCCAAGATGGCATCCCAGATTGCACACCACAGTTGTTCCTACTTAATGTTTCGAAACCCGAGGAACAAATAAAGAAAGATGCCCCTTCGCTCTATGATTATCTACAAAGAGGTAGGAGCGAAGGTATATCAGATGGGTATCTTTGTAGATCCAGAAAGATTTGGTATCAGCAAGAAGAAAGAAAGCCCTCGTTGTTTTTGGCATCATACATGGGGAGAGGCCGGAATGGCAATAAACCGATTAGGTTTTTCTTAAACAAATCTCAAGCGTTGGCGACAAATGTTTACATATGTTTGTATCCACGTCCATTTGTCACGGATGCAATTGCGGAAGATCCAGAAAGAGTAAACGACTTGCTAGAAATATTGAATGATATATCTAATGATGAATTAAGAAATTCTGGTCGCAGCTACGGAGGAGGACTACAAAAAATTGAACCCAAAGAGCTTCGTGCCGTCCGAATCTCAAAGATTCCAGATTGGGTGAAATTGACTCGAACTGAGCAAACAGAGCTTTTCCAAGAAGCCTAATCGGGTGGCCGGAGACTGACCCAGTAGGCCAGTCCCGACTCCCACACCACCGTCATGCGAGTCCGCATACGGCGGTTCCAGCCATTCATCTTACACCCGAAGACGTGGGATAATGAAGCTCAAAGCGGTTGCCCTTCCGCAGTTGCCTTCATCTAGTATTTGCTCTACGCTTCATCTCA
The DNA here is from genome assembly GCA_028686735.1 of Bacteroidales bacterium. Lineage (GTDB taxonomy): Bacteria > Bacteroidota > Bacteroidia > Bacteroidales > ML635J-15 > Bact-19. The sequence continues at coordinate 1,333 of JAQUBO010000202.1, read as the reverse complement.
ATGCGCAGAATGGTTCACATACAGGGGACTTTAACCCCATTAGTTCGCGCCCATGCTGGGCGTACACAATCGGGTGCAGGGTACCCGCCACAAAGTGTCGGGTCCCCTGACCCGTGACGTTGGACGAGAGGAGAAATGAACGATATGTGGACAGCCCTCATCGGCATATTCGGTGTTGTGCTCGGTGCCGGTCTTAACGAACTGCTCCGACGGGGTCGGCGTATCGAAGCGTACACCGGTCGCGTTTTCGACAAGCGTCTTGAGAAGTACGAGCAACTCATGGACCTCTTGCAGGCCGCATCTGAGGTGGCAAGCGACGTGATGGAAAACGCTGACTACACGCTAGAGCAACGTCATGAGTTGATCTCGGCTGCCATTCTCCCCATCGCACAGTTCACGGACGACAACGAACTCTACATTGACCCAGATTTCGCCCCGCACTGCGTGGCGACATTCATGGGTGCCGAAGATGTACTGGATCTTGCCGATCCGAAGGAACAAGAGGAGCGACGGCAAGACATCCGAGACATGTACGTCAACGCCAAGCGGATGATCAGGGAAGACTCTGGCATCGCGGAGATTGACAAGCTGTTCAAGACGCTCACGAAGCCTCGCCTCTCAAGTCCCATCATCGAGAGGATCAGATATCTCAAGGCACATCCGGAGGAAGCCCGAAAGCACCAAGAAGAGGAGTCGTCCAACCAGACAAATGGACGCTAGCACAAATAGCCGCGGACGGCTGTCTGTGCAGCGTCATTTGCGACGTTGGCCTCGAAGATAAAAGGAAATGACATGAATATGCTAAAATCCGCATCATTATTGCCAGTCATTGTGCTGCTTGTCGGATGCGCAACAAATCGATTCTTTGTTAATGGGCCTATTGACGCTGCAACCGTGTCTCAATCTGCCTCTATTAAACCGATTTCCGCATCAAATATGTGCTTCAAGGTGTACCTAGTAAACTCGCAATACTATGCAATACTTCCAAAAAGTAACACCGCACGAGGACTTATCGACGAAGTCAATGCTGCCATCATATTTAGTGACGAACAATTGGATGCATTTCGTAAAACATGCCGCCAAATAATTGATTCGTATGACAGCCCCCCAAAAGAGGGGGTAAGTATTATCGAGTATCATCTGGTATCTAACGCATTAGAAATAGCCGGCTCCAAGTCGGGATTTATTTACAATGGAATGATTGCATAGCGGTGGTCCCGGGAAACGGAGCCAGTGAAGTAGCATAGACAAGCCAGGGTTCTCCCGATAAAAAAGAGTAAAGGAGAACCGATGAAGAGACCGAGAAAGAATCACAGTGCGCCGTTTAAGGCCC
>JAQUBO010000036.1 GCA_028686735.1 Bacteroidales bacterium | reverse complement strand
GTATATCCTGGTTGTACCGAAGAGGACTGTGTCCCAGTTCTTGAGCAAATGTCGGGATTAAAATTTATTGAAGACTTTAAAGTTGGTTTCTCACCCGAGCGTATAAACCCTGGAGATAAAGTTAATACGCTAACAAATATTGTAAAAGTATCATCGGGTTGCGATGCCCAATCTGCCGAAGAAATTGCTAAAATTTATGAAATAATAATAAAGGCGGGCGTTCATCGTGCAAGTTCAATTAAAGTTGCCGAAGCTGCCAAAATAATAGAAAACACACAGCGTGATGTAAATATTGCTCTAATGAACGAATTATCAATGATTTTTGACCACATGAATATCAATACTTTTGAAGTTCTTGAGGCATCAGGCACAAAGTGGAATTTCCTTAAGTTTATTCCAGGTCTTGTTGGTGGCCATTGTATTGGTGTTGACCCATATTATTTACTTCATAAAGCTAAAGAGCTTGGTTATCATTCTCGTATGATAAATTCGGGACGTGCAATCAACGATGGAATGGGAGCCTATGTAGCAAGCAAAACTGTTAAGCTTATAATTTCTAAAAAGAAAGAAATCACTAAAGCACGTGTGTTGGTTATGGGTATGACCTTTAAAGAAGATGTTACAGATATTCGCAACTCAAGAGTTGTAGATATTTTAGATGAGCTTAAAAAATACAATGTACAATATGATGTTGTTGATGCTTATGCTGATGCCGATGAGATAAAAAAGGAATATGACGTTGAATTATCTTCAAAACCCGAAGGAAAATATGATGCAATAATTGTTGCAGTTAACCATAAACCTTATATAAACCTTAATGAATCTTATTTCAAAAACTTATCAGGGAAAAATGGAATATTAATTGATATCAAAGGTGCTTTCCGGGGTAAAATTAAAGATTTAACTTATTGGAGTTTATAAAACATTTTCTTAATTATTTTGTTATTTAAACAAACTTAATACTAGTTAAAATGGAATTTACAAAACAAAATATTAGCAATGTGTTAAAGTCAATTACACATTCAGAAACTGGACAAGACATAATTAGTTCTGGCATTGTCGAAGACCTTGAAATAAGTGATAACTCAGTTAATATTACACTAATCTTCGACAAAATAACCGATCCATTTATAAACTCAATAAAACGTTCGATAAAAAGCGAGATAGAAAAGCAATTTGGACTTGATGCGATAATAAACATAACAACCAAAGCAAAACCCAAGCAAAAAGCAGCACCAAAAAACATAAACGGGATTGATGGAATTAAAAACATTATTGCCATTGCCAGCGGAAAAGGAGGAGTTGGGAAATCGACAGTAACAGTTAATCTTGCTATATCTCTTGCTCAAAAAGGCTATAGAGTTGGCATTATAGATGCTGACATTTTTGGCCCTAGCATTCCCAAAATGTTTGGTGTCGAAGGCGTAAAACCAAGTGGTATAAATGAAGATGGTAAAGAGTTAATATTACCAATAGAAAAGTATGGAATAAAAATGCTTTCGGTTGGCTTTTTTGTAAGTGCCAGCGATGCAACAATTTGGCGAGGTCCCATGGCAGGTGGCGTTTTAAAGCAACTTATCGATCAAGCAAAATGGGGCGAACTAGATTTTTTACTTTTTGACATGCCTCCTGGTACAAGTGATATACATTTAACACTAGTGCAATCTGTTCCTGTTACAGGGGCAATTATTGTTAGTACTCCTCAGGAAATTGCAATTGCAGATGCCCGAAAAGGTGTTGCAATGTTTAAAGCTAAAGATATTGATGTGCCTCTATTAGGCTTAGTCGAAAATATGGCATGGTTTACACCCGCAGAATTACCCGAAAACAAATATTATATTTTTGGAAAAGGTGGTACCGATAAACTTGCAAAAGAAGTAAATGCAAATGTACTTGCTCAAATACCTATTGTGCAATCAGTTTGCGAAAGTGGAGATAAAGGAAAACCTGTAGCAATAGATACAACTTCTATAATTGGAATAGCATTTAACAATTTAGCAGATAATTTTTTAGATGCTATAGAGAAAAGAAATAATGAATTACCACCAACAAAACAAGTAATAATCAAATAAAATAAAAATAATGGAAGAAATAAAAAAAAGAATAGCGAAATCAATTGAAGAAGTAAGACCTTTCCTTCAAGCTGATGGCGGAGACATTAGCCTAGTAGAAATAACTCCAGACTTTATTGTTAAAGTTAAACTATTAGGAGCTTGCGGGTCTTGTCCGTTTAGCGTGCAAACGCTTAAACTTGGTGTAGAGGACAAACTCAAAAAAGACGTACCCGAAGTAAAAGAAGTCGTTTCTGTTTAAAAAAATGCAAAATGAACTTTGCAAAAGCCAAAATGCTTAATTGCATATCGGTTTCCACAAACACAAAGTATTAATAAGTGGTTTTACCACTTATTTCTTGTGCTAAAATCTAACATTTAAGAGTTTCTTACTCTACTTTTTAAGAAAAATATCAAAAATTTTGGCAATTGCATAAACTTTTGTATTTTTGCACAACTTTTGGGTGTAAAGATGCCGGGGGACCAACAAAAAGTCCCCTATTTTATTAGATATATATGATAAAAGTAGAGGAAATATCAAGAATTTGTGAAAGCTGTTTAAACAACAGTGAGTTTATTGTTGACATTAAAATCAACAATGCTAATGATATTTTTGTATATGTCGATGATTTAAATGGAATAACAATAGAGGCTTGTAAACGAATTAATCGATACATTGAGTCCCAGCTAGATAGAGAAGTAGAAGACTTCTCTTTAGAGGTTGGCTCACCAGGATTATCAAAACCGTTTAAAGTTGACAAACAATACCTAAAGGCATTAAACACAAACATTGAAGTTGTTACTAAGGATGGTGAGAAAATATGTGGAAAGCTAAGTGCCTTTAATGACAACGATATTGTTATAACAAAAACATTTAAGAAAAAAGTAAATAATAAAAAACAAGAAGTACAAGAGGAATATAAAATTGACAAAACAAATATAAAATCAACAAAAAGTGAAATATCATTTAGTAAATAAAACCTATAATAGTATGAAATATGGAGTTGCAGAATAATCTAATAGACACCTTTGCAGAATTTAAAGAACTAAAAAGCATTGATCGTCCAACTATGATCGGCGTTTTAAAAGACGTTTTTACTTCTACTCTAACCAAACTATTTGGAGAAGATAGTAAGTTTGATGTTATTATCAACGATGCTAAAGGAGATGTCGAAATTTGGCGATACCGTGTAGTTATTGATGATGCTGATCTCACTGACGAATATACGCAAATACCACTTACAGAAGCTAGAAAAATAGATGAAGATTTTGAAATAGGCGAAGAATATTCTGATCCAATTAAATTAGAAGACTTTGGACGAAGAGCAATTCTAGCATTAAAACAAAATTTGCAAGCAAAAATCTTAGAACGAGAAAAAGATAATGTTTACATAAAATATAAAGACAGAGTTGGTGAACTAATTATCGGTGAAATTTATCAAATATGGAAACGCGAAATATTAGTACTAGATGATGAGGGAACAGAACTTATTCTCCCTAAAACAGAACAAATATTAAACGACAGATACAGAAAAGGAGACTCTATTAGAGCAGTAGTTTTAAGTGTTGAACTTAAAAGTGGAACACCCTTAATAAAGCTCTCACGAACATCTCCACTATTTCTCGAAAGATTATTTGAACTCGAAATCCCAGAAATACTTGATGGACTAATTACTATTAAAAAAATTGTTAGAATCCCAGGAGAAAGAGCCAAAGTTGCTGTCGAATCTTATGATGAACGAGTTGACCCCGTAGGAGCTTGTGTAGGAATGAAAGGGAGCAGAATACATGGGATTGTTCGTGAATTACATAATGAAAATATAGATATTATTAATTATACCAGTAATACACAACTATATATCCAAAGAGCGTTATCGCCAGCTAAAATATCTTCTATAAAACTAAACTTAGAAGCAAAAAAAGCTGATGTGTTTTTAAATCCTGATCAAGTGTCGCTTGCAATAGGAAAAGGCGGACTAAACATTAAATTAGCAAGCCAATTAGTTGGTTTTACAATTGATGTTTACAGAGAAATGGACGAAGAAGAGGACGATGTGGATCTTGACGAATTCTCTGACGAAATTGAAACTTGGATCATTAACACTTTTAAAGCAATTGGATGTGATACTGCTCGTGCAGTAATTAATCTAAGTGTGGAAGAACTGGAAAAAAGAACAGATTTAGAAATTGAAACAATAGAAAACGTTTTAGAAATTCTTAAATCTGAATTTGAATAAAAACATAAAATTTACAAACTTATTTTTTAAAATATGACTTCAGAGGCTAAACCAAAAAGACTTAGCATAGTAGCAAGAGAATTGAACGTTGGAACCAGTACAATTGTCCAATTTCTTGAAAATAAAGGATTTGACATTGGAAATAATCCCAATGCTAAAATCCCTGTAGAGTGTTTGGACTTACTCAATGAGGAATATAAGGACTCGAAAACCCTCAAAGAAAAAGCAATAATAAACACCGAAAAAGCTAAAGAAACTAAAATTTCAAATATTTCTGAAGAAAAAGCAAAAGAGCAAGAACAGGTAGAGCAAAGTTTACCCGAAAAAGAAACACCAGAAGTTAAGGTTGAAACTGAAACTAGTGAAAAAATTAAAGAAACTACTACAAAACCTGTTACTAAAAAAGTAGAAGAGAAAAAAGAAAAAGAAGAGAAGAAAGGCGAAAAAGTCAAAGAAACTAAAGAAACAAAAAAAGTTAAAGAAACTAAAGAAGTTAAAACACCAAAAGAAACTAAAGAACTTCAAAAAGAAAAAGAAAAAGAAATAACTAAACCTGAAGAAGTAAAAGATGACACAAAAACTACTGAACTCCCTAATGAAGACACTGACAACAAAGAGGGGCTCAAAGTTTTAGGAACAATCAACCTAGATACGCTAAATCAAAAAACACGACCAAAACGCAAAACAAAAGAAGAAAAACATGAAGAAAAAATAAAAAAGGTCGAAGAACAAAAGAAAAGTGAAAAGAGTAAAGAAGCAAAAACAAAAAGTAAACCAACACCAAAAAGCCCACCAAAAAAAGAAGAAATAATAGAGAAACCTATTGAAGAAACAAAACCTGTAGATGATAAAGAAACTAAAACTCAAAAAGAGGAAGACAGTGTTGACTTTATTAAAACTAAAGTCGAGAAACTTGCAGGTCCAAACATTGTAGGCAAAATTGATATTGGCAGCTATTTACAGCGTCAAGAAGAATCTGAAAAGAAAAAGAAAAAAGAAAAAGAAGATCGTCAAAAACAACGCGATAAAGAAAAAGAAGAGAGAAAATCGAAACGTAAAAGAATTAAAAAAGTCAAAGTTAATATATCTGATACTAAAAATCAAACTGATAGTAAAAAGAAAAAGCCAACCAAAAAGACTTTTAAACCAAAGAAGACTGAAATATCAGAAGAAGATGTACAAAAGCAAATTAAAGAAACTTTGGCTCGTTTAACATCTCCAAAACAAAAATCAAAAGCGTCAAAACACCGCCGAGATAAACGAGATCTCAGTTCTCAAAAGAGAGAAGAGGAGTTACAAAAAACAGAAGCCGAAAAGCATATACTTAAAGTTACTGAATTTGTATCGGTTAATGAACTATCTACAATGATGGATGTTCCAGCAACAAATCTTATTGCAACATGCATGAGTTTAGGACTCTTTGTTTCAATAAATCAAAGACTTGATGCAGAAACAATGGCATTAGTTGCAAATGAATATGGATTTGAAGTTGAGTTTGTAAGTGCCGATGTTTTAAGTGAGATTGACGAAATTGTTGATGACCCCGAAGACCTCCAACCTCGTCCCCCAATTGTTACAGTTATGGGACACGTAGATCACGGGAAAACTAGACTTCTTGATCAAATTAGAAATGCAAATGTAATAGACGGTGAAGCTGGCGGTATAACACAGCACATTGGAGCATATAGCGTAAAGCGAGCAGATAATAAAGTAATCACTTTCCTCGACACACCAGGGCACGAAGCTTTTACGGCTATGCGTGCACGGGGTGCACAAATTACTGACGTAGCTATTATTGTTATAGCAGCAGACGACAGCGTTATGCCACAAACAATTGAAGCTATAAATCACGCTTCTGCGGCTGGAGTTCCTATTGTTTTTGCAATTAACAAAATTGATAAACCTACATCAAACCCTGATAAAATTAGAGAAGCACTTTCTCAAATGAATTATCTTGTCGAAGAATGGGGAGGAAAATATCAATCTCAGGAAATTTCTGCAAAACAAGGTATCAATATCGAAGAATTACTCGAAAAAGTTCTACTTGAGTCTGAAATGCTAGATTTAAAAGCAAATCCTGATAGACATGCGGTTGGAGCAGTAATTGAGTCTTCTCTAGATAAAGGTCGTGGATACGTTGCAACACTGTTAGTACAAACTGGAACACTAAAAGTTGGTGATATTTTACTTGCTGGTTGTCAAACAGGACGGGTTAAAGCTATGTACAATGAACGCGGCAAGAAGATTGATATCGCAGAACCTTCTACTCCTGTGTTGGTGCTTGGTCTTAACGGAGCCCCACAAGCTGGAGATAAGTTTAATGTACTAGAAACAGATCACGAGGCTAGAGACCTTGCAAATAAACGCCTACAATTACAGCGCGAACAAGGCTTAAGAACTCAAAAACACATTACCCTTGATGAAATTGGACGACGCTTGGCATTAGGAGATTTCAACGAAATAAATATTATTGTTAAAGGTGATGTGGATGGATCAGTTGAAGCATTAGCAGACTCGCTAATAAAACTCTCGAAAGATAATTTCAATGTAAACATAATTCATAAAGCAGTTGGTCAAATATCAGAATCTGATATTATGCTCGCTGCCGCATCTAATGCAATTATTGTAGGTTTCCAAGTTCGCCCATCTAGTCATGCACGAAAAATTGCCGAAAAAGAAGAAATTGAAATCAGACTTTACTCAATCATTTATGATGCAATAAATGAAATCAAAGATGCAATGGAAGGTATGCTCCAACCAACCCTTAAAGAAAGCATTACTGGTTCTGCCGAAATACGCGAAACATTTAAAATTACTAAAGTTGGCACAATTGCAGGGTGTATGGTAACTGATGGCAAAATATTTAAAAAATCTAAAGTCAGAGTTATTAGAGACGGAATAGTAATTTACACAGGAGAGCTAGGAAGTCTTAAACGCTTTAAAGACGACGTTAAAGAGGTAAGCTCAGGGTACGAATGTGGTCTTAATATCGACAAATTTAATGACATTAAAGTTGGTGATATCGTAGAAGCCTTCGAAGAGGTTGAAGTTAAACAAAAACTATAATTTTCACATACATCTATGCTTAAAATAGGCAATACAGAGTTTGGCGACAAACCCGTATTTCTTGCACCAATGGAGGATGTAACAGATCCATCTTTTAGATATATGTGCAAAAAATTTGGTGCCGATCTAATGTTTACTGAATTTATTTCCTCTGATGGCCTTATTAGAGATGCTCGTAAAAGCCTACAAAAACTTGAACTCTTTGATTACGAAAGACCTGTTGGCATACAAATATATGGGCATATCCCAGAAGCTATGGAAAAGGCGGCAACAGTTGTTAACACTGCTAATCCCGATTTACTTGACATTAATTATGGATGCCCAGTCAGAAAAATAGTTGCTCGAGGAGCTGGAAGCGGTATGATGCAAAACCTACAGCTAATGGAAGAAATCACTAAACGAGTAATAAATGCATCGCAAATTCCTGTTACGGCCAAAACCAGACTTGGTTGGGACGATTCTTCAAAAAATGTGCTAGAAGTTGCCAAATTACTACAAGATTGTGGAATTCATGCACTTACAATACACGGAAGAACTAGAGCTCAAATGTACAAAGGCTTAGCTGACTGGACTCTTATAGGGGAAGTGAAAAATAATACAGACATCAAAATACCTATTATTGGAAACGGAGACATTACATCGGGGGAAATCGCTTACCAAAAAATCGAACAATATGGAGTTGACGCTATTATGATTGGACGAGCTGCAATTGGAAAACCATGGATCTTTCAAGAAGTAAAGCACTATCTTAAAACAAAAGAAACCTTACCAACTCCAAATGTAATTCAAAGAGTGCAGTTTGCTAGAGAACACCTTCATAAGTCTGTGGAGTTTAAAGAAGGCATGAGAGGTATATACGAAATGAGAAGACATTTTGCTTTATATTTTAAAGCAATACCTAATTTTAAAGAAACTCGATTAAAGCTTCTAACCGCCCAAAATGTTGAGGAAATCGAACAAATACTCGATTTTATAGAAACCGAATTTGGTAGGACAGAACTAATAATGCAGAATATCTAAAAAAAATTTAGTATTTATTGCAAAAACTACGCATGGCTTTAAGCTTTTATTAACAGAAATACATCAAAATATCAATCGATTTTTTTAACTTTACGCAAACATTAAAATATATTAATTATGAATAAAACAAGTGTTTTAATAATCTTAATTTTATCAGTTATGATAAGTTCATGTAATCAAACAAAAGACAAAGATTGTCTTGCCGACAATCCACTACTACAGGAATGGGAAACACCTTATGGAGTTCCTCCATTTGACAAAATCCAGGATGAACATTTCGAACCCGCGTTTTTAGCTGCAATGAAAGAACAAAACGAAAATGTTCAGCAAATCATAGATAATAACGAAGAACCTACATTTGAAAATACAATTGTTGCTTTAGAATTTAGTGGACAAACACTTGCAAAAGTAACAAGCGTATTTTATAATATGCTTTCGTGCAATACATCCGATAGCTTACAAGCAATTGCACAACGTGTTGCACCAAAAATGTCTGCACATGGTGATGAAATCTCAATGAACGAAGATCTTTTTAAGAAAATTGAGAGTGTATATCTGAATAAAGATAAATTTGAACTAAATTCAGAACAAGAAATGCTACTTAATTTAACATATAAAGACTTTGTTAATGGAGGTGCCAAATTAACTGATGAAGATAAAAATCAATTAAAACAAATTAACGAGAAATTATCCCTGTTATCATTACAATTTGGAGACAATCTACTGGCAGAAACAAATAATTTTCAACTTGTAGTTGAAAACAAAAAAGACCTTGCTGGATTACCAGAAGCTCTTATCGAGGCAGCTGCTATTGTTGCTAAAGAAAACAATATGGAAGGTAAATGGATTTTTACACTTCACAATCCAAGTGTTTTACCGTTTTTACAATACTCCGAAAATAGAGAATTACGTAAAAAAATTCAAACTGCTTACGTAAATCGTTGTAACAACAACAATGAGTATGATAATAAAGACATAGCTTTAGAAATGGCAACACTAAGAATAGAAAAAGCTAAACTTTTAGGGTATAATAATCACGCAGAAAGAATTCTAGAAAACAATATGGCTAAAACTCCAGAAGCAGTATATGCTCTTTTAGACCAATTATGGCAACCAGCCCTAGAAGTTGCAAAAGAAGAAGCGGATATGTATAGAGATATGATGAAACGTGATGGAATAAATGACGACTTACGGGCTTATGACTGGAGATATTACACCGAAAGAGTACGTAAAGATAAATATGACATGGACGAAGAAATGTTAAAACCATATTTTGAACTCACAAAAGTAAAAGAAGGTGTTTTTAATGTCGCAGGAAAACTCTTTGGATTAAATTTTACAAAATCAGACGAAATACCAGTTTATCACAACGACGTTGAAGCTTATGAAGTAGCTGACGAAAACGGAGAACATATTGCTGTTTTACTTATGGATTATTTTCCTCGTGCAACTAAAAGTGGTGGAGCATGGATGAGTGATTTTAGAGGTCAATATGTTTATGATGGTAAAAACATTACTCCTATCATTACTATTAACTGTAATTTCTCAAAACCTACAGCCTCACTACCCTCTTTATTAACATTCGACGAAGCACAAACACTTTTCCATGAATTTGGACACGGATTACACGGAATGTTATCAGAATGCCTTTATCCCTCAACAAGTGGAACTAGTGTACCAAGAGATTTTGTAGAATTACCTTCGCAATTAATGGAGAACTGGGCTGCTGAACCAGAAGTGTTAAAAACTTATGCATTACATTACCAAACAAATGAACCTATCCCAGATGAATTACTTGCAAAAATGAAAGCTGTGGGTACGTTTAACCAAGGCTTTGCAACAACCGAATATCTTGCTGCATCGTATTTAGATTTATATTGGCATACCTTAACAGAAATGAACGAAACAGATGTTTTAGAAGCAGAGAAAAAAGCCCTAAATAAACTTGGACTAATTCCTGAAATTGTTGCAAGATATCGTAGTACATATTTCTCACACATATTTGCTGGAGGATACTCAAGTGGTTACTATAGCTATATATGGAGCGAAGTATTAGACTCTGATGTATTTCAAGCATTTAAAGAAAATAGTTTATTCGACAAAGAAACAGCAGCATCTCTAAAAGAAAACATATATTCAAATGGACACAAAAATGACCCAATGACTATGTTTGTAAACTTTAGAGGTCGTGAACCTAAAATTGATGCTTTACTTGAAAAACGAGGCTTAAAATAAAATTCTAAATATACGATATAATCACATTTAAGATTTTGATAAAACAGAGTATTAGTAAAAACTAATGCTCTGTTTTTTATTAGTACAAGATATAATACCAGTTTAATTACAAACTGCATATTTAGTGTCCGATTATAATACTCAGCTCATAGCTTAAGAAGTACTGGTAACCCGCAATCTATTCTGTCAGTTAACGGATGACTGGTTGCCAATGCAAGCATAACGTGATACATTGCTATGTGCTGCTCCGTCGCCGACGGAGAAGTGAGCGGTGTCGAAATGCAGAATTTAGCGAAACGGTATCACGAACACCGCTAAATTAAAATTCCATTGTGAGTAAATCGGACATTACAGACAAACACTATTTTGTCTTTGCAATCAAAATACGTGCAGTTTCTTTGCCACGATTATTTATGCAATGCTCACTTCCAGCGGGACAATAAACAAACTCATCTTTTTCTATTACTTGTATTTTATCATCGATAATTATTTCGGGTTTTCCTTCAAGTACATAAAAATAAGCAGGGATGTCTATTCTAACTTTCGCCAATATTTTTCCTGGCTCAAGTTTAAGATGCAAAAACTCAGCACTTTTATCAGTAAATAAAACTCTTACATCAGCATTAAATGGATTATCTCGCAAATCGGCTGTTTTATATGATTTTTTATACATAGTATTAAAGTAATCTAGTTTGTGAAGTGGGTTTTGGTGCTTTTACCACTAATATTCTTGCGATAGAATCAGAATTATTGTACAAACAATGCACAATGTCTTTTGGACTCTCAACAAGAGAGTCTGCTTCGACTTTAACTGTTTCATTACCAACCATAACTTCGGGCGTTCCTTCTAAAATATAAAAGAAAACGTCAACTGGTGTAAAGTGTGGTTTAAGAGCTTCACCAGGCTTTAGTGTAATGTGCATAACTTGTGCAGATTCTTTTTCATACAATTTCCTAACATCAACTTTGTGAGGAGTCTCTGCAATCTGGGGTTCGTAAATTTTTGTAATTTTCATAGCGTTATTTTTTATAAAATTAGTAATAAAAATGAAATAAGATGACCAGATTACAATTTTATTTTGCTTCTGGTCATCTTGTCAATTTATGTTATCTGTTTTGTGTTTCAAAATTAGTTTAAAAACAATTTCATGTCTTCATCAACTGTGTTAATTCCAGCAATTCCGAAATTATCAACAAGAACTTTTGCGACATTTGGTGAAAGGAAAGCTGGCAATGTTGGGCCTAAGTGAATGTTTTTTACACCTAAATATAACAAAGCTAATAATACAATAACGGCTTTTTGCTCGTACCATGCAATGTTATATGCTATTGGTAAATCATTAATATTATCAACTTTAAAAACATCTTTAAGAGTAAGAGCAATAACTGCTAACGAATATGAGTCGTTACATTGCCCAGCGTCAAGTACACGTGGGATTCCATTAATATCTCCTAACTCCAGTTTATTGTAACGATATTTTGCACAACCAGCAGTAAGAATAACAGTATCTTTAGGAAGTTTTGCAGCAAACTCTGTGTAATACTCACGCGACTTCATTCTACCATCACAACCTGCCATTACAAAGAACTTGCGAATAGCACCAGTTTTAACAGCATCTACAACTTTATCGGCAAGTGCTATAACTTGATTATGAGCAAATCCGCCAACAATAGAACCTGATTCAATTTCTGTTGGAGATTTACATTTTTTTGCATGTTCAATAATTTCAGAAAAATCTTTTACTTTTCCGTCTTCACGAGCTGGAATATGTTTTGCTCCTGCGAGTCCCGAAGCTCCAGTTGTATAAATACGGTCTGTGTAAGTTGCTTTATCTAAAGGCGGAACAATACAATTTGTTGTAAAAAGCACAGGACCATTAAAAGTCTCAAACTCGTCTCTTTGTTTCCACCAAGCATTTCCATAATTACCAACAAAGTTTTCATATTTTTTAAATGCTGGATAATAGTGTCCTGGAAGCATCTCGCTATGAGTATAAACATCTACTCCTGTACCTTGTGTTTGCTCTAATAACTCCTCAAGATCTTTAAGATCATGTCCACTTATTAAAATAGCTGGATTATTACGAACACCTATATTAACTTCAGTAATTTCTGGATTACCATAAGTGCTAGTATTTGCTTTATCTAATAAAGCCATAACATCAACACCAAACTTACCACACTCAAGTACCAACGCGACTAACTCATCAACAGATTTATCTTCGGTAGTTGCTACAAGTGCTCTCTGCATAAAAGCATGTACTTCATCATTATTAAAACCTAAATTAAAAGCATGTTCGGCATAAGCTGCCATACCTTTAAGTCCATAAGTTAACAACTCTTTTAAGGAACGTATATCTTCGTTTTCGATAGATAATACTCCTATAAGCTTAGATTTTCTCTCAAATTCTTCGTCAGTATTAGCTGACCAAGTTGCAGCTGAATGAAGTTTCTCAGGCACAGTTCCACCAGCATTAATAAACTCATTTTTAATTTCTTCGCGGACTTTTAAACCATTTTTTACCTTACCAACTATTACATCATAATCAAAATTGGCGTTAGTAATAGTAGTAAACAAAGCATCAAACACAAATTGATCTACATTTTTTGATACAATTCCTTTTTCTCTTGCCATTTGAGCAAAGATCGACACTCCTTTTGTAACATAGATTAAAAGATCTTGCATGTTAGCAACTTCGTCTGTTTTTCCGCAGACACCTTTAATTGTACAGCCTGTTCCTTTGGCTGCTTCTTGACATTGAAAACAAAACATTGACATAATTTTTTCTCCTATTTTTAATTATTAATAATTTATTTTTATTGAATTTAATTTATACCCACTCTTCATTTAATATTTGCCCCGCTGCTGATACCACAATGATTTTTACTGGCACTTTTCGTTTAGCATTTTGTAAAGCTTGCTGCACAAATCTCAACAAACCATTACAACAAGGTACTTCCATAATGGCCACAGTAATTGTATTTATTTTTGCATCGTCTATTAGACTAGTAATTTTTTCAACATAAGATTCTGTTCTGGTATCTAACTTTGGACACAACACAGCCATTGTTTTTCCTTTTAAGATTGCTTGATGAAAATTACCCATGCTAAAAGCGACGCAATCAGCAGCCAAAAGGAGGTCGGAGTTCTTAAAATGCTGAGCGTTTGGATTTATCAAGTGCATTTGTACAGGCCAATGTGTTAATGCAGAAGGCACATCGCCGATACTTTGACAATCCTGCGCAGAATTAAAAGTTTTTTCGGCAGAACCAGAACATCCACAAGATGAAGATTTTTCAGTTCTAATTTTATGAATTTCAGATTTTACTTCTGTTAAATCCCAAGGTAAATCTTTGCGATTAGCTTCAAGATATTCAATGGCTTGTCTAAAAAAATCATGTTCATTATGATCGTTGAGATGTCTCAAATGTGCAATCATCACATTTTTCCCTTTAGGTATAATATCCTTAACCACTGCTACTTCATCATACGGAGCAGCTTCACGAGTCTCAATTTCGATAGCTCCTTGAGGACAATGCCCTAAACATGCCCCAAGACCATCACACATCAAATCGCTAACCAACACTGCCTTGCCATCTATGATTTGTAAGGCTCCTTCATGACAATTTGGAATACATAACCCACAGCCGTCACATTTATCTTCATCTATTTTAACAATTTCGCGTATCATAATTTTAAATTTTATTTTAACTTTGAAACAAAATTACGACGATTTATCTTGTCGATATGTAACAATTGTTACAAAATTGAAATTATTTTGTATATTTGTACGAGATTACCTAAATATGAATGAGAAATTATCAAATAGCCCACTTTTTAAAGGCATTTCCCCTGCCGAGATGTTAAATATTTTGGATGGGGTTTTTTATCAACTCAAGTATTACGAGCCTGGAGACCTGATTGCTTATCAAGATGACAAAGTTGAACATCTTATGATAGTAACAAATGGTATAACTCGAGGAGAAATGATTGACGTTGGTGGCAAAACTGTAATAATTGAAGAAATTGAGAGTCCACGTCCCCTTGCTCCAGCTTTTATTTTTGGGCAAGACAATACTTTTCCTGTAAATATAATATCTCAAACAAAAACTGAAATATTAAAAATACCTAAATCTGAGTTTATAAAAATGATGCAAAAGAATGATAAGCTACTAACAAACTTTATGAATAATATATCGGGGAGAGCTCAATTCTTATCTCAGAAGTTAAAGTTTTTATCTTTTCATAGTATTAAAGGTAAATTTGCGTTTTATATTCTCAATTTAGCTAAAAACTCAAATTCCAATTACATTACTTTACCTTTTTCACAGGCAAAATTAGCAGAATTATTTGGGGTTGCCCGCCCATCACTTAGCAGAGCAATAAGAGAGTTACACAATGATAATATCATAAAAGCAGAGGCAAAAAACATCCAAATCATTAATACTTATGAGCTATACGAGATAATGAAGTAGAAATGATTTTATATTTTAATAAAAAACAATATATGCAATGTCCTTTATGTCATAATCAAACATCTATATTTGAACAACATAAGCTAACTCATAAGATTTACTTTACCTGTTCTATATGCAAATTAGTATTTCTTTCCTCCGATTTTTATTTAGATGCAGATAAAGAGAAAAAAAGATATGCCCTCCACCAAAACAATATTGAATCAAAGGATTATGTGGAGTTTCTTAATCGCATAATAAAACCAAGTTTATCATATATAGATAAAACCATGCATGGACTGGATTACGGCTGTGGTCCTGACTCTGTATTAGCTAAACTTTTAAATTTAGAAAACATCAATTGCGATTATTATGATCCGTTTTTCTTTCCAAATCCTCTAGCTAAGAAATACGATTTTATTTTTGCCACAGAGTGTTTTGAGCATTTTTTCTCCCCTTCCAAAGCGCTTGAAACAATCAGTTCTCATCTTAAATCAGGCGGTTTTTTGTCTATAATGACCGAATTTAACACAAATACAGATAAGTTTTTAGATTGGAATTATATTAAAGACCCCACTCATGTTTGCTTTTATTCACTAGAAAGCTTTGAGTATATTAGTCAAAACTTTGGATTTGAGATGGTTTATACAGATAAAACTAGATGTATTATTTTACAAAAATCATAAGTAAGTTCAATCGAAACACCCCAAACTCAAAATATACAAAGAGAAAACTGTTCTGTGAACAAAGAACTAAGAATAGTAAACTGTTTTTTAGTTTATTTTTGTAATTTTGACAATATAAAAACATATCGGTATGAAAAATTTAAAAACATTATGTGTTGTTGTATCTGTAATAGCAGGAATTTCAGCTTTTTCGCAGTCAAATGATGAAAATTATAAAACAGCAAAAGACTTAATAAATAATTTTGATTTTGAAGAGGCTATTTTAATTTTAAACCCATTGGCGGCAGCTGATACCAGCAATTATGAATATCAACAAAGTCTTGCATATTCTTTTTTTAATCTATCAGATTATAAGTCTGCAATTAATCGATATAATAAGGCAATCGAGCTAAATCCAGATTGCATTACGTGTTATTCACATTGTGCCAGGGCATGGTTTGAGTTAGGCGAGTTAGACAAAGCTTGGGAGATAGTTGACAAAGGTTTAAAGCGTAGCGATACAAGTGCACACCTATATATGACTAGAGGTCTTATTTATCAAGCACGTAAAGACGCCGACAATGCGATGTTTGATTTTACAAGAGCTGTTCATCTTGACAATACAAATACCGATTATCTAATAACAAGAGCAAACTTTTACATTCAAACAAATCAAGTACATTTTGCATACAGCGATTTATCAAATGCAATAGAACTAGAACCAGAAATACCCCAATATTACTATTATCGTGCATATATTTTAATGGGACTGGAAGTGCTTGACGAGGCATTACTAGATATAAATAAAGCTATTAGCTTGGATAGTACGATTGCAGATTTTTATTATTTAAAGTTCTCTATACATTTTAGTCGCCTTGAGTACAGTCTTGCAGAAGAAAGTGTTAAAAAATCTCTCAAAATCAATCCAAACTCATATATGGCCTATACTAATCTTGGAGATTTGTACTTTCAGACTAATAGATTTGAAGAATATTGTGAAACTTATAAAAAAGCTTTAACTCTTATCCCTGCAGAGGAAAAAGCTAAGGCAATGGAAATTCGTAATAAGAATTTAAAGTATTGCAATGACAGTTTGATGCCATATTATTTTATTAGAGCATTGAGGGCATTTAATAATGCTGAGTATTTAAAAGTGATAGAAATAGCAGATGCAGGTCTTAAGAAATTTGAAAAAAGTGCAGTGCTTCATAATCTTAAAGCATCGGCATATTTAGCTATTTATGATTATAAAAATGCAGCTATTTTTTTTGAACGTAGCTTGTTAAATCAAGATTTGTTACATGCCGAAATTATAGATTTTTATAGTATAGAACTTAGCGACGAGGAGATACAATTTGTAGCAAACTCTTATATTGTTAAATCGGATTTTGGACTAGCAATGGTTTATCTTAAAAACCATAATGCTATTGCTGCAAAGCAAAAGGTAGATAAAGCAATCGAATTGGCTGAAACTATGGAGAATTTTGACGGTAAAGAATTTGTATATAATCTAAGAGGGCTTATTTATATTTTTCAAGGAGACAACCAAAATGCAGTAAAACAATTTAATATTGCCAAAGAAAAAAACCCATTTTACCATCAAACCCTTAATAATGAATCTCTTATCAAACTATTGGAGGCTTGCAAATATAAGCCTAATTCACTTGAGTTTGAATATTATGAGCCAATAAAATCTATGAGAATGAAGATCCCAAATTTAAAACTTCTAAAAGAGAATAAAGCCAAATTGAATGAAGCTCTAACATTATGCAATAAAACAATTGAGAAAGAGGATACAAATGCTTATGCATATTTAATAAAAGCAAAAATACTAATGCTAAAAGGAGATGAGTTATACCGTCAATTTGCAGATAAAGCTATTGAACATGGAATTACCGAAGCTTACGAGGAGTTAGGAATAAAGAAGTAAAAAAACAAAAACTATCAACAATTTTCACTAAAACAAACACAAAAATCTTAACTTTGAACAAAACTTTATTTAATGGAAAACAAAATATTCTTTTTAGATGCTTATGCACTTATTTTTCGTTCGTATTATGCTTTTATAAAAAACCCACGTATTAGTTCTAAGGGGCTCAATACTTCTGCAATATTTGGATTTGTAAACACTTTGGAAGAAATTTTACGAAAAGAAGACCCAAGTCATATTGGAGTTGGTTTTGATCCAGCAGGGAAAAACTTTCGACACGAGATGTACCAAGAATATAAAGCAAATCGGCAAGCGACTCCCGAAGATATCAAACTTTCAATACCGTATATAAAAGAAATTTTACAAGCATATAATATTCCTATTATTGAAGTTGCTGGTTTTGAAGCTGATGATGTTATTGGCACACTTGCAAAGACTTTCGGCTCCGAAGGCTCAAAGGTTTATATGATGACACCAGATAAAGATTATGCTCAATTGGTGGATGCAAACATTTATATGTATAAACCTGCACGCTCAGGTAATGCTCCAGAAATACTTGGAGTTGAGGAAGTAAATAAAAAATTTAACATCGACAATCCATCAAAAGTAATTGACATTCTTGCTCTTTGGGGGGACTCTTCTGATAATGTACCCGGTGTTCCTGGTATAGGAGAAAAAACTGCTGCTAAATTAATATCAAAATTTGGAAGTATTGACAATATTTATCAAAATATTACAAAGCTGGTAGGTAAGCAAAAAGAAAATATCATAAATAATAAAGAACAATTGTATTTATCACGTGATTTAGTAACAATAGACGTTAATGTGCCAATCGAAATTGAACTGACAGAGCTTGAGCGTAAAAAACCAAATTACGAAAAACTCAATATAATTTTTGACGATTTAGAGTTTAATACTCTAAAAGCAAGAGTAATTGGAAATAATATTAGCACTAAAACTAATGAAGGTGATACCAAGTCTGTAAAACAACAAAAAAACCAATATCAATTGCAGTTCGATCTTTTTGGAGATACTCAAAACACTCCGATTACAGATAATTATCAAACTTTTAATCCAGAAAACTCCAATCTTAATTACAAACTTATAGAAACTGTTTTTGAAATCGAAGAAATTATCAAAGTGCTACAACAAGAAAACGAAATATGTTTTGATACCGAAACTACAGATTTAGATACTATGAATGCCAAAATTATCGGTCTTGCTATTTCGTTTAAAGAAAAAGAAGCCTTTTATGTGATGATGCCTGATGATTTTGAACAGACAAAAATAGTGCTTGAGATGTTTAATCCGATTTTTAATGACGCTAAAAAGCTGGTTATCGGTCAAAATCTAAAATATGATATTTCTGTTTTATGGAATTATGGGATACGTATAAATTGTAAAATGTTTGATACAATGATAGCCCATTACCTTATTGAGCCGGAGCAAAAACACAATCTCGATTTTTTGGCTGGCAAATATCTAAATTACAAAATGCAGTCGATTGAATCTTTGATTGGCAAAAAAGGTAAAGATCAAAAAAACATGAAGGATATTAATGTAAATCTTGTATCCGATTATGCTTGCGAAGATGCAGATATTACTTTGAGGCTAAAAAATATTTTTACCGATGTTCTTAAAGAAAACAAACTTGAGGACTTATTTTACAATATCGAAATGCCTCTTGTACAAGTGCTTAATGCTATGGAAAAAGCGGGCGTAAAAATAGATTCTAAAACGATACGTGCTTACTCCGAGGCACTAAAAACAGAGCTTTCGCAGATAGAAAAGAAGATTTTTGAATATGCTGGCGAAGAGTTTAATATTGCATCACCAAAACAATTAGGAATTATTTTATTTGAGAAATTGGTGGTAACAACAAAACCAAAAAAAACCAAAACAAAGCAGTACAGTACTGGCGAAGAAGAGCTTGTAAAACTTGTTGATAAACATCCAATTATTAAAGAAATATTAGAGTTTAGGTCAGTAAATAAGCTCTTAAATACTTATGTGGACGTTTTACCCGATTTGGTAAATAAAAAAACAGGAAGATTGCACACAAGTTATAATCAAACAATTACGGCAACTGGGCGTTTAAGCTCCAATAACCCTAATTTGCAAAACATCCCTATTCGAGAAGAACGAGGACGAAAAATCCGCGAGTCGTTTGTGGCAAGAGACGAAAACCATATTTTCTTTTCAGCTGACTATTCACAAATTGAACTTAGAATAATGGCTCACTTAAGTCAGGATAAAAATATGCTTGAAGCATTTAATAAATTTAGTCTTGATATACACACTGCCACTGCTTCTAAAATATTTAATGTTGATGAAAAAGATGTTGAACGAGAAATGAGAGCAAAAGCAAAAACTGCAAACTTTGGAATAATTTATGGCATTTCGGCTTTTGGTCTAGCACAGCGGCTTAATATTTCACGAACCGAAGCTAAAAACTTAATAGATAATTATTTTGATACTTTCCCTGGCGTAAAAAGCTTTATGGATAAATGTATAAAAGAAGCTCGAGAAAAAGAATATGTTGAAACAATTTTCGGAAGAAGAAGATATTTGCCAGATATAAATAGCCGTAATGCAATTGTAAGAGGCTTTGCTGAACGTAATGCTATAAATACTCCTATTCAAGGTTCTGCTGCTGACATTATTAAGTTGGCAATGATAAATGTCTATAATAGATTAAAAAAAGAAAATCTAAATTCTAAAATGATTTTACAAGTACATGACGAACTCAATTTTGATGTTTTAAAGCAGGAATTAAATCAAATTAAGAAACTAATTACCGAAGAAATGACGAAAGTAGTTTCGTTAAGTGTACCCTTAGAAATTGAAAGTGGTGCAGGATTAAATTGGCTTGTTGCCCACTAAATTGAGAACAACTGACCCAAGCGAATTTATGATGATACTATTTTATATTTTAGCCCATGATTGTAATTTGTCTCTGATAAGAACCAATATACTATTTAAATCTTCGCTTTTAAAGAGACATAAAAATTGTGCTCGTTACTTGCAACTTAACGGTTCATAAAAATTAACAACTTTTTTCGTTAAAAACAAAAACATTCTTACACCTATTTACGTATAAATTTAGAGAATTGGCAAGTAGTGTGGTAAATACTTAACCTGTATTATTCATGATAATCAGACATTTACTTTCGTTGTATATAAATAGTCTTTGCAAGAAAACGTCAAATACTGCGTTACTCTCATTTCTGAAACAGTCATTTACGAAAAGTAAACTCCTTAGTTTCAGAAACGTCGAAAGCCTTGTCTTTGACGCTTTCTTATCAAAGACACAAAAAGCAGTAGTTTTCTTGCGGACACTAAATAGTGGTAAACGACGAAGACCTCACTAAAAGTAATAATGCGGCTAGGTGTTGTTATTCAATATTATCGATTTTGGCAGGATGTTGTTAATATAGAAATATGGAAATTAATTATTTGCAAATATTTGTTTTAGTTGTTCAGGCTATTATTATTGGGGGACTCATTTTATATCTATTTTATTTAAGAAAGAAATGGGGTAATGGTCTATTGTTTGCTGCAATTGGGTTATTTCAATTTTTGCAAGTGTTTTTAGGAACTACTTTGTATTTTCAAATTTCAGATAATTTGTTTGTAACACATGGCTCGGCAATTTTTTTTATGGCGAGTATTTTCACTGTTTTAATGATTTATATTAAAGATGATGCATTAGCAACACGCAAAATAATTTATGCTTTGCTTATCACCAATATTGTGATGACTTTGTTTTTATTATCGATGAGATTTAATTTTTATGCCTCACCTACTCACAATTTATTAAACTTCAATATCGAAGTTTTTAATAGTAGTGCTTTGCTGTTAATTATGGGTACGCTAACATTAGCATTAGATTCATTATTATTAATTTTATTTTACGAGTTTTTTTCTCGACATATCCAATTTTTGTTATTGCGGATTATGATAACAATGATAATAGTTGTTAGTATTGATACGATAATATTTAGTGCCACATCATTTGCGGGTTATGAGCAAATGAGAAAAATATTTGTATCTGGCATAATCTCTAAAGTAAGTGTTGCTGTAATTTATAGTGTTTTGTTTACAGTGTATTTAAAGTTTTTTGAAAGAACAAAAACTAAGGACTCTGCAATTAAGCTTAAAGATGTTTTTCACACATTATCATATAAACAAAAATACGAACAAATTGAAAGAGAAAAACAGGAAGTTGAGAATGCAATAGCTCTTAGTGAGTCAAAGTATAAAACTCTTACAAACATTTCACCAGTAGGTATTTTTGTTACAGATGTAAAAGGCGATACTATATTTGTTAATCCTAAATGGTGCGAAATTACTGGACTCAGTTTTGAAGAGGCAATGGGTACAAATTGGCAATGCACTTTACACCCAGATGATAAAGATTATTTATTGATAAATTGGAAAAATGCCTCACTTAAGCAACAGGCAAATTACGAAGAATATCGATTTATGTCAAAAGACGGGAGGGTTACATGGGTCTTGGGACAAGTAGTTCCTGAATTTGGAATAGACGGTAAGCTTAATGGTTATGTTGGCACAATTACTGATATTAATGAATTAAAAAACTTCGAAATTCAACTTAAAATTCTTAAAGATAAAGCTGAAGAAAGCGATAAACTGAAATCAGCATTTCTTGCTAATATGAGTCACGAAATCAGAACTCCGATGAATGGAATACTTGGCTTTACTGAATTATTAAAAGATGAGAAAATATCAACAGAAGAACAAAAAGAATATTTAAAAATTATTGAAATTAGTGGAAACAGAATGATGGAAATAGTTAACAATATTGTTGATATTTCAAAAATTGAAGCTGGTTTAGTTGAAGTTAAATATAACATAGTAAATATTGATAAAATATTTAAAGAATTATATAACTTTTTTGATACAGAAGCTAAATTAAAAGGGCTAAAACTTTTATTGAAAAATTGCTCCTCAAAACCAAACATCAATATATATATTGATAGAAATAAAATAATAAGCGTAATAACAAATTTAATAAAAAATGCAATTAAATATACAAACGAAGGAGAAATTGAACTAGGATATATTATAAATAACAACGCTCAAGAATCTTTATTGGAGTTCTATGTTAAAGATACCGGAATTGGGATATCAGATGATAGACAAGCTTTTATATTTGATAGGTTTATGCAAGCAGATATCGAAGACAAAGCTGCAAGACAAGGTGCTGGACTAGGTTTGGCAATTGTCAAAGCTTATGTTGAGCTGATGAATGGAGAGATATCTATTACAAGCAAATTTGGGAAGGGGAGTAAGTTTGAAATTTGTATTCCAGTTGTAAATGTAACCAATGATAATAAGAACTCAGATTTATTTTTAAATGTAGATAAGCTTATACCCAACTTAAAAGTGATTATTGCTGAAGATGACTTAAACTCATTTCTTATATATTCGGCATATGCTAGAAAAGCAAATTGGAATATTATTCATGTTATTAATGGAATAGAAGCGGTTGAAACAGCTCGTAATAATTCTGATGTGGATTTAATACTAATGGATATAAGAATGCCTTTAATGAATGGGTTAGAGGCTGCAAAAAAAATTAGAGAATTTTTACCCGATATCATAATAATAGCACAATCGGCATTTGCTCCTAAACCAAAAGTCGATAACCAGAATAGTCCGTTTAATGATTATTTAACTAAACCAATTGATAAAAAAACATTTGCCAGAGTTATTAAAGACTGTATCAATAATCAAGACACTAAATAATGTCTTAACCCCCCATTCTCAAATTTGATGCATAACACCATTATTCCATTATGTCCTTTTCAAAAAAATACAAATTACAAAGTCTTTCTGAGTGAACTTATAAAAAAAACTGTTTTTTAGCAAGTTGTTATATCAGTTTGCACGTTCGACTTTTTGGCCTTCGTGCTGTTCCTTTTGTGCTCCTGGTGGTTAAAAAAACAAAGCCACAAAGCACACTAAGAATCCACAAAGTTCACAAGGTTTTTTAATACAACACTTCCCTTTTTACAAAATTAGACTTAACTCCAAAGCAAACAATATTTTGAAAAGTGCCCTCTCCTATTTCAGGATTTGAATAACGCATCAGAAACCCAAGATTTATAGACAGATTTTTATTCTCTTTCAGAATAAATCCAATATCTATTTTACCAGTAATCATTTCTGTTTTTACACCCTGTAAAACCGTATTCCCATAAGAATTTACAATATATGGATATCCCTGATTTCCGTCCATTGTTGGCTTATAAATATCTTGCCCAAAATGAGTATTAGTAGAGTCTGCTCCAACAATGGCATACATTAATTTGGTGTCTATAATAAATCTTTTACCAAGATATGAGATACCACTTACAGACTCCACAAAATTTGCTCCAAGTGGATGTGCTAATGCCTGTCCACAATGCGAGTAATTTTGCTTCGAGATAGAATGAGAATACATATAAGGGCGAGCAATATTAAATTCTGTAAAGAAATCAAGATTTTTAAGTTTAAAAATATCATAGGACTTAAATCCAAATTGTGCAGCCCATTTATTTGCAAACCAACCATATTCGCCAGTATAATCAGGATTAGTACTATGTCTGATATCATTAATTAACTGACCAACAATAACATCGTCCAATACAAATTGGCCATAAATAGCATTTCGATTGTTAATTATAAATTTCATATTAGTTCCCAAAACAGCATTATCCTCTGACCCAAGCGAAAATTCAACAGGGCGAAAAAATATAATAGGATTAAGATATTCAAAATCAAAAAAATCATCTTTTACAGTTATAATTGCCTCAAAAAGGCCAAGATTAAACCGCTTGCCGATTTTCCAATCCAGATAATGAAAAACATCAAACTTGTTTTGAGAAAAATACTCCAAATCATCAAGAGCCGAAGAAGATTTTGTAAATGTTTTATGTACTGCCCAAACACAAGAATATTTTATCGACAAAAAGGATGTCTCTAGTTTTAAATATGGATAATTTGAAGCAAAATCCGATAATAAAAATGTCCTATAACCATCACCATAAAAAAGTCTGCTATTAGCAAGTTCTAATGTCAAAAAATCATACGGACCATAAGTAATACGAACATCATTGTCGATAAGTAAATTGTCTCTATTCGAAACTGATTGTCCAAGATTATTATAAATAGAAAAATTATATCTCTTATTAATTTGATAATCTGGCAATTCTAATAGCCAAGCAGATAATTGATAACTAACTCCAAATTTTTCGCCTACGGAGTAATCAAATAATCCTCCAAAATGAATATTGTAACGATAATAGGAATCATTTTTATCATCAAACTCAAACAAGTTAAGAACTTCGTAAACAGGAAGTGCATAAAATGATGAAGCCTTTTTATCTGGTTTACTTTTCCATTCATAATACAAAAAACTCTTTTCATATTGCGCGGAATCAACACATACTCCTTTATGATCGCTAAAATAATAAGGCTTTATTGCCGAATGCTCTTTTTTATCTAAAGACAATGAAGATTTTTCAATATCTCGAATAAAATAAGGGTCTCGAACAGGAATATTCTGAGAAAACACTGATGCTGCAAGTGTCAAAAAAACAATATTTACAATAATCTTTTTCATTTAAAAATCGTAATAATTACTTCGTATTGCAGTACGAATTCCTATTTGATAAAACATTAAAGTCTTGTTATTATTGATTTGATAGATAACATCCCACGAACAAAAAGCCTGAAGCCTATTAGCACGATTAATATTATAAATGAATTGTGCTTCAGCTTTTAAAAAATCACCTGACAAATATTCTCTATAAGAAATATATGGGCCATTAATATTCTGATTACTACTTATATAAGAATCGGTACATTCAAAATAATAATTCATTTTTGCAACAAGCTCGAACTTTTTTATGGAATACGCAGAAAGAAGAACGAACTCAGTAATATGTGCTCCTGCTGGGTGAGCCAGAGCTTGATTATAATGTCCATAATACAATTCATTATTTGCATGAGCATAAGCTCTATGTGAAGCGTAATTAATTTCCAACTGAAAATATAAGTTATCGAGATTTAAAAAATCAAAATCCTTATAACCTAACTGAAACGCAAGTCTGGGAGACCAGTCCTTATACCACGAATCAAGAATAAATTGCGAATAAAATATCCCATTTTTAGGATTATGCCATGTAATATTAGCACCTACAAGATTATTTGTCAATTGCTTTTTATAATCAATATATGCTGTTCTAAAGAATGGCGAAAAAGTATATACCGGCACTTTCCAATTTGGTAAATCATCCGACATAACAAGTGCTTCAATCAAAGAAAATTGCCAATCATTTAATTTATATGTTAATGTATTGTACGAAATGTATTTTGATGGATAGCGGGTATTCATACTTGTTGGAACAGCAAAACCCATTACATTATTAAAGTTTGGATTAAGTGCTTTTGTAAAGATATTATTGTACTCAAACTTACCAAATTTAACAGAAGTTTTAAAATACATCATCGGTGCAGCATGATCTGATAAAATCATTGAGCGATATCCGTCACCAATAAAAAGTCTGTCATATCCTAATGAGAAGTTTAGATTTTCAGTTGCTCTAAAAGAAACATTACCATAAGTGGTTGCAAAATCATATTCGTTAATTCTACTTAAAGGTTTTATTCTCCCGTAACCGGGGATAACGCCATAAAAATCATAAAAATCATAAATTTGCATTGGGAAAACTCCCTGATTTTCGTAGAATGACGTATTAAAATATATTTTTGAATCCAGATTACCACTCAAAAGAATTCCGCGTGTGTTCAAATATCCAGTTTCCGGAAGATCGTTGCTATTCAGTCTAAAATCTATAATTGGGTCAAGCAATAACTTAAACCGTTCGTCCTCCAACACGACAAGATGCTCATGAAATAACTTTCTATTTAGCCATGATTTATCTGATTTTTT
>JAQUBO010000201.1 GCA_028686735.1 Bacteroidales bacterium | reverse complement strand
AAATAAACAATAACTTATGTTTTGTCAAACCAGAATTCAACTCTCGTAAAGTAAAACAAAACGACATCTTTTTTGCAATAAAGGGAAGTCAAACAGACGGGCATCTGTACATCGAACAAGCCATTACAAACGGAGCCACTATAATTGTATGCGAAGAATTTCCACACGACCTAAACGCTAAAGTATCCTATATTAAAGTAAAATCAAGTTCCAAAGCTCTAGGGATTACAGCTTCTGAATATTACGACAATCCCTCACAAAAAATAAAACTTATAGGTATTACTGGCACAAATGGTAAAACAACAATTGCTACAAGTTTATACAATCTCAGCAAATCGTTAGGATACAAAACTGGCTTAATATCAACTATTAAAATTGTAATTGACGAGGAGACAATAAACGCAACACATACTACTCCCGATCAAATAACATTAAACCATTATTTAAACAAAATGTCAATTAAAGGCTGTGAATATTGCTTTATGGAGGTAAGTTCTCATTCAACAGTACAAAACCGTATATTTGGATTAAGTTTTTATGGTGGTGTATTTACTAATATCACTCACGACCATCTTGATTTTCATAAAACATTTTCGGAATATATAAAAGCGAAACAAGAGTTTTTTAATTTACTGCCCAAAACAGCCTATGCCCTAACAAATGATGATGATAAAAATGGAAAAATAATATTACAAAATTCAAATGCACGTAAATTTTCATACTCTTTAAACTCTATTTCTGACTATAAAGCAAAAATAATTGAAAGTCATTTTGACTCTACCTTACTAAACATCCAACAACATGAATTGTGGACAAACTTTGTAGGTCGTTTCAATGCCTATAACTTACTAGCAGTTTATTCTACAGCGATTTTATCGGGAATGAAAGAAGAAGATGTATTAATAGGAATAAGTTTATTAAAACCTGTTGAAGGACGATTTGAGACATTAAAATCAAATTCGGGAATTAGTGCGATAGTTGATTATGCTCATACTCCTGATGCACTAGAGAATGTTTTATCTACAATTGCAAACGTCCTAAACGGTGAAGGACGAATAATTACGGTAATTGGAGCAGGAGGCGACAGAGACAAGACCAAAAGATCTGAAATGGCAGAAATTGCCGTCAAAATGAGTAACAAAGTAATATTAACTTCTGATAATCCCCGAACAGAAGACCCCGAAAAGATCCTAAAGGATATGCAAAAAGGAATTAATATGGCCAACAATAGAAAAACATTAAAAATTACAGACCGTGCCGAAGCAATTAGAGCCGCCTGCATGATGGCTCAATCAGGCGATGTTATACTCGTTGCAGGAAAAGGGCACGAAAAATATCAAGAGATAAACGGTGTACGACACCACTTTGATGACAAAGAATTAATAATAGAAACTTTTAAAGAAATAAACTAATGCTGTACTACTTATTTAGCTATTTTAATGAATTAGGCTTACCTGGAGCGGGTGTTTTTGAGTATATTACTTTTCGTGCAGCTATGGCTGTTATCACATCTCTAATTGTAGGCATATTTTTTGGGAAAAAAATCATTAGAGCTCTCCAAAGAAAACAAATAGGAGAAGAAATACGCGATCTCGACCTAGAAGGTCAAATGCAAAAAAAAGGCACACCTACAATGGGTGGTATTATTATTATTCTTGCAATACTTATCCCCACATTACTATTTGCAAAACTTGATAATATCTATGTCATTTTAATGCTAATCACAACTGTTTGGTTGGGATTTATCGGATTTATGGATGATTATTTAAAAATCAAACATAAAAACAAAGAAGGATTAAAGGGTATTTACAAAATCTTAGGACAAATTGCTCTTGGTTTTATGATTGGTGGAATTCTATACTTTTCAGATGATGTAGTTATTAGGACCATATCTTATGGAAGCACCGACCAACAAATAGTAGAAGTTGTTGATAATCCAAACTGCACAGAATTTGTAGAATATATAGATATTAAATCGACAAAAACGACTATCCCATTTTTAAAAAACAATGAATTTGATTATGCACAAATAGTGTGGTTTCTTGGAGATAATGCTGCAAAAATAGGCTGGTTTGTTTTTATATTAGCCACAATTCTGATTATAACGGCGGTTTCAAACGGAGCAAACCTTACAGACGGACTTGACGGACTTGCGACTGGGACATCAGCAATTATAGGAGCAACTTTAGGAATACTAGCTTATGTATCTGGTAACCGTATTGCAGCAGAATATTTACATATTTTATATATCCCAAACACAGGAGAGTTGGTAATATATATGGCTTCATTTATTGGTGCCACAATTGGGTTTTTATGGTATAACTCATACCCTGCACAAGTATTTATGGGCGATACTGGGAGTCTCACAATAGGTGGGATTATTGCCGTTTTCGCTATAATAATAAAAAAAGAATTACTTATTCCAATTTTATGTGGTGTGTTTCTAGTAGAGAGCCTCTCGGTAATGATGCAAGTAAGTTATTTTAAATACACTAAGCGAAAATACGGGGAAGGTAGGCGTATCTTCAAAATGGCACCTTTACATCATCATTATCAAAAAAAAGGATACCCAGAGCCCAAAATAGTTGCCAGATTTTGGATTATATCACTGATGCTGGCAGTTATCTCAATTATAACTCTTAAACTCAGATAATGGTGCAAAAAAGAATTGTCATATTAGGATCGGGCGAAAGCGGCACTGGAGCAGCAGTACTTGCTGCCTTACAAAACTTTGATGTATTTGTTTCAGATAAATCATCAATTGAAGAAAAATATAAAAATACTTTAAAAGAATACAATATACAATACGAAGAGAACCAACATTCCCTAGAGCTTATTTTAAATGCTGACGAAATAATAAAAAGCCCAGGCATACCCGACACTGTACCTATTATAAATAAACTAAAAGAACTAAATATCCCAATAATTTCAGAAATTGAATTTGCAGCACGATATACTCAAGCAGTAAAAATTTGTATTACTGGAAGTAATGGCAAAACCACCACTGCAATGCTAACCTATCATATTCTCCAAAAAGCTGGACTAAATGTAGGATTAGCAGGCAATGTAGGTAAAAGTTTTGCATATCAGGTTGCAACAAGAGACTACGACTATTACGTAATTGAAATCAGCAGTTTTCAACTTGATAATATGTATCAATTTAAGAGTGAACTTTCAATACTATTAAACATCACTCCCGATCATCTTGACAGATACGACTATAAGTTTCAGAACTATGTTGATTCTAAATTTCGAATACTACAAAACACCTCAAATAAAGAAACTTTCATTTATTGCTCCGATGATGAAACAATAATAAAAGAAATCAACAAGCGAAACATAACAACAACTCAGTTCGAGTTTTCACAAACTAAAAAGAACATTGAAAACGGAGCACATCTTAATAATACCGAGAATGAGATTAATTTTATATTTAATAATAAACAGCAAATGACTATGCAAATCGAAGACTTAGCGATTAAAGGGAAACACAATGTGTACAACTCAATGGCAGCAGGAATAATTGCCCAATGTCTAAACATCAGAAAAAGCATCATCAGAGAGAGTTTAATAGATTTTCGCAACGTAGCACATAGACTAGAATCCGTGATAAGTGTACATGGCATCAAGTTTATAAACGACTCTAAAGCCACAAATGTAAACTCTGCCTGGTATGCTCTGGAAACGGTAAACTCACAAATAATATGGATTGCCGGAGGTGTTGACAAAGGTAATGACTACAGTATCCTTACCGATTTAATAAAAACAAAAGTTAAAGCCATTGTATGTTTAGGTAAAGACAATACTGCTTTACACAAGGCTTTTGGGGATATCGTTCCCGAAATAATAGACACTAACTCGATGCTAGAAGCAGTTAAAACCGCATATTATTTAGGCAAAAAAGATGATACCGTGCTACTATCACCTGCCTGTGCAAGTTTCGACCTTTTCGATAATTACGAAGACAGAGGAAACCAATTTAAACTAGCAGTAAGAACATTATAAAATGAAGTTGAACAGTGCAAATATTTTTCGTGGCGACCGAGGTATATGGATAATAATACTATTTCTATTCTTATACTCAGTAATCTCAGTTTATAGTGCTTCGGCACAACTAGCTTTTAGATCCTCATCGGGAAGCACAAGCTTTTTCTTGTTCAAACAAATCTTATATTTATTAATTGCCGTTAGTGCTATTATTATTATTCACAACATACCTTATAAATACTTTAGCCGTATATCGGTTTACCTATGGTATTTATCTTTAGGCTTACTTGTTTTTACACTACTGTGGGGGATGAACGTTAATGATGCCAGACGATGGATACAACTACCAGGAGGTATAACTTTTCAGACTTCTGATTTTGCAAAGCTTACATTATTAATGTATTTAAGCAGAAATCTCTCTATAAAAGAAGCTGAATTAAAAACCTTTAAAGGAGTACTAAACAAAATATTTATTCCAATACTTATAACCTGTGGTTTAATTTTCCCGGAAGATCTTTCGACAGCAGTATTATTATTTGGCATAAGCATGCTTTTAGTAATATATAGTCGATTAAACATAAAATATATTGCCATAATGTTAGCCATTACAATGGGAGTAGGTCTAGTTATGTTTCTAACAATTAAAGCTTATCCCGAACAGGGTAGATTTAAAACATGGAATAATAGATTCGAAAGCTTTTTGGATCCAAACGGAAAAGAGAATATACAAGAAGTTCACTCAAAAATTGCTATAGCTACTGGAGGATTATTCGGTAAAGGTCCTGGAAAATCAAGCCAACGAAATATTTTACCCCACCCCTATTCTGACTATATTTTTGCTGTTATTGTAGAAGAATTAGGACTATTGTTTGGAGCTATCCCTTTAATATCTTTATATTTATTTTTATTTCTGCGTTCTAAAAAAATAGTTAAAAAGGTAAAACGAAAGTTTGGTGCGTATTTAACTGCTGGTTTATCAAGTTTAATTGTATTACAAGCATTATCGAACATGGCGGTTGCGACTAATATTTTCCCAGTTACCGGCCAACCCTTACCATTTGTAAGTTATGGAGGCACATCGATTTTCTTTACAGGCCTTGCACTTGGAATTATACTAAGTGTAAGTAGAAGTGTACAAGAGCCCTCAGAAGAAAAACCACATAATCTCGAACATAAAAACATAAAAAATAATGAATAAGAAATTTAAAGTAATAGTTAGTGGTGGCGGAACTGGTGGTCATATTTTCCCAGCCGTAGCAATTGCTAATGCTCTTCGCAACAAGTTTCCCGAAGTCGAAATACTTTTTATAGGTGCTGAAGGCAGAATGGAAATGGAAAAGGTACCAGCAGCAGGATACGACATTATAGGCTTACCTGTTATTGGGATGAAAAGAAAACTATCGCCACAAAACATTACGTTTATTATAAAACTTTTAAAGAGCCTTCGAAAAGTAAAAAAGATAATAAAAAATTACAAACCATTAGTTGTTGTTGGAGTTGGTGGATACGCAAGCGGTCCAGCGATGAGATCGGCCTCGAACATGAAAATACCATGCCTAATACAAGAACAAAATTCATATCCAGGAATTACAAATAAATTAATGGCAAAAAGAGCTGCTAAAATCTGTGTTGCATACGATAATATGGATAAATTTTTCCCGGCAGATAAAATAATTAAAACAGGAAATCCTGTTCGTCAAGATATTACAAATCTTGATAAAAAACGTAACGAGGCATTCAAACATTTTAAACTTGACCCTCAAAAACCAACAATATTAGTAGTAGGTGGTAGTCTTGGAGCAAGAACAATAAACCATAGTATTGCTGCTGGATTAGAGAAATATATTAAAAACGACATTCAAGTTATATGGCAAACAGGGAAAACTTATATTGCCACAGCAAAAGAACAAGTCGAGCAAATAAATTCAAAAAACATATATGTTAGTGATTTTATTTACAAAATGGATTTAGCCTTTTCGGCTGCTGACATCATAATATCAAGAGCTGGAGCAAGTACTATCTCAGAACTCTGTATCGTTGGAAAACCAGCAATTTTTGTTCCCTCACCCAATGTTGCCGAAGACCACCAAACTAAAAACGCTTTAGCTTTAAGTTCAAAAGATGCAGCCCTATTAGTTAAAGATAGCGAATCTGTCGAAAAACTAAATAATATTGCGATTAAACTAATAAAAGACAAAGAGCAAGCTAAAACATTAAGTAAAAACATTAAAGAACTTGCTTTATTAAATTCAGCAGAGCTTATTGCTGATGAAGTTTATAAACTAGCGTATGGAAAATAAATATAAAAATATATTTTTCTTAGGAATCGGAGGAATTGGAATGAGTGCCATTGCACAATATTTTACGTAAACGACTATAAAGTGGCTGGTTACGACAAATATCAAAGTGATAATTGCAAACGACTAGGGAAGATTGGCATAGATATTCATTACGA
>JAQUBO010000035.1 GCA_028686735.1 Bacteroidales bacterium | reverse complement strand
GCGATGTATTGCGATGTGCTGAGCTTGTCGAAGTGAGCTTGTCGAAATGACTGTTTCAGAAATGAGAGTAACGTGGTATATTGAGCGACGTCGAAATGCAGTATTTGACGTTTTCTTGCAAAGACTATTTAAATTACTCAATCAAAATATTATAAACTTTTTATGGTGTGCAAACACACTAATCCGTATTATTACTTTTAATGATAGTTAATTTGGACACTACACTTAGCTTATCGCAAATACTTCCATAGATGCTGCTAAAACACAGTGTAAAACAACTCCAATTCCTATGTTTTTCTGGTTTAGAGCTACAATTCCTAACAAATATGCTCCAAAAAATGAACTAATAGTTTCGGGAAGAGGTTTACCAAAATGTATAGCTGCATAAAGACAGGCAACGGGTAATATTGCCCGTTTGCCAAATACTTTTGTAAATCCAAATATCATAAGACCCCTAAAGAACAATTCAATCATTACAAAATCAAACATATAAGCGAACTCAAAAATAATTGCTGTAAGCCAACTAGGTGCAGACAACTCTTGTGCAAAAAGTTTGTAAGAAGTACGTTCTAATATTGGGTAATACTCCGATACAGATTGAAAACGACTTCCAATAAAAGCAATTAGGATGGCAATAATACTTAGTTGCAAAGCTAGTTTATAGTCGAAATTCTTTATACTTAAACCGTAGAATGGAATGTTTTTATTGCGATCAAATATAAAATAAATTAATGTAACAGGTATTAATAAAGTAAAAATACCACTCAGATTATTTGCTGTGTAAAAGCAAAATTGCCTCGCAGGATATGAAATACTAGTTGTTATACCGTTGTATCCAAAATATCCAATATAAAGGCTTGCTGTGGCTATTGAGATTAAACTTTTTAACCAAAATGTTCTGCTTAATTTAATCGTGTTGGACTTATCAGTTATAAGAATGATAACTACGCCATAATAAGCGATTGAAAAAGCTATAAAATTGATGATGTAGATTAAATTACTATAAACATATTTGTCTGCAAAAATGGAATATGCAGAAAATTTATATTCTATAAAGATCAGTGCTGCTGTATATAAGATTACTTTGAGATATAAAGAAATATCGAAATCATCTTTAATAAATTCTATGCTTGATGTTAGGAGTTTTTTCAAGTTTGTAATTATTTTTAAATTTCTGCGATTTTATTAAAAAGACCCTCAAAAATCTTCCTCATTCCGTAATTATTACAAGAGTAATTATTAGCAATAAAACAAAATACAATTTCATCACCAACCGAATTTAAAATATACCCACCATAAGCTCTAACTCTTGTCATACTTCCACTTTTTGCATGTAATCTGTTTTGTGCTTTTGTACCTATACAATAGCGAGAAAGCGTTCCACTTGTACCAGCAACTGGTAAGCTAGCAAAAAACACATCCCCATAAACAGATTTTTTTCGCATGTACTTTAACCATTCTGTCATTTGCTGAGCAGTCATAGAATTAAAATGACTTAATCCACAAGCATCTTCAATATTTAACCCCTCTGTGCTGATACCTTTAGAGTTTAAATGCGATAAAACTGCTTCTTTATATGGTTTTCCTGTCTTTTTTGCAATATGGTAAGATAGCATTTCGGCATATAAATTAAAACTTTTAAAATTGGTGGTTTCAACGATTTTGGATAATTCTGGTGAATAAACGGTATGGAAAACTTTACGTTGTTCATTGGTATTTTCAAAACTGCTTTTACATTCGCCGCTAATAGTAATTCCTGCACTTGTTAAAGCATCATTTAATACTTTTGTTAGATGTAATTCTGGATCTGTTATCGAACCTTTGATTGGGAAGTCTGATTTTTTCCACGGCAAAGTTCCTCTAATTGTTCTATCATTTTTATTCTCACCAAAAAAAATAAATGATTCGTCCCATGTCGTTGAAGATGATAAAACCTGATTGTCGATATTTAAGTTTAAATTATCTGGTTCTATTTTTGTGATTTTTGTGGGACTCCCGTCTATATTACCAGTTTGAAAGTGGATAAAATAAAGATTATCCATGTAATTCAATGATGAGCCTGGATTTCCGTAGTAGTTTGCTAAATCTTCCCATGGCCATTTATTAGGGATATTTATTTTATTAAAATAGGAGGCATCTGCGATAATATTGCCATTTATGTTTTTTATTCCAGTTTCCTCTACTCTACTTACCCAATCAGAAATTAAATCGCCATAATGATTTGAATAATTTGTTGAACCTAAACATGGATCGCCATATCCAATAATGTATAAGTTTCCATTTAATGTTCCATCATCTGCTATAGAGCCGTTATAGGCTAATTCTGTTTTAAATTTATGCTCAGGACCAAATAATTCGAGAGCAATGCTTGTAGGTAAAATTTTAAAAACAGAAGCGGGAACAAGACTAGTATTTGCATTGTAATTAAAGAGGACTTCTCCTGTATTGAGATTTTCGGCATATAAACCAATTGAAGCATTTTTAAGTTCTGTTTTAGCGACTAAATTATCTAATAACTGATTGTACGAAGTTGTCTGCGAATAAGCAAATGCAGACATAACAACTAACAATATAAAAATTCTTATTTTTTTCATATTAAAATATTTTAATGTAAAAATAGTATTTTTTTTATAATATATATTTATCAATCATTGATGTTCGATAAAAACTAAAAAACATATCAAAAATATAAACTAATTGACATTAACTTCTTTGCAAAGATAAGTAAAAACAGTATTTTTGTAAATATCAATATATTATGTCGCTTATGAATGTTAATGGCAAAAATTACCGAGCAATTTGGATGGAAGGAACTACCGTTTGCATGATAGAACAAAACAAACTTCCTTTTGAGTTTTCGATACATTACTGTAAAACAATTGATGATACTTGCGATGCTATAAGTACAATGATAACTCGTGGTGCAGGTTCAATTGGTGCTGCTGGGGGATATGCAATGTTACAAGCAATTTTAAATTCAGATGATGAAAATTTGTTTCAAAACTTGTCAAATGCGAAGCAGAAAATTGATAGTACTCGTCCAACTGCGGTAAATTTATCTTATGCTACAACAAGAGTTTTAAAAGCTGCTGAAACATCGAAAGAATTTGCAATTGCTGAGGCTCACGCTGTTGCTGACGAATGTGCAGAGCATGGACGATTAATTGGAGTTTATGGTAACGAGTTAATAAAAGATGGTTTTACAATAGAAACACATTGCAATGCTGGTTGGTTAGCTCTTGTTGATTATGGGTCGGCACTTTCTCCAATTTATGCTGCACATAATTCAGGTAAAAACATTCATGTTTTGGTTGATGAAACCCGACCGCGTTCGCAAGGGGCAAGACTTACTGCATGGGAGCTTAATCAATCTGGTGTTCCGCATACTATTATTCCAGATAATGCAGGTGCTCACTATATGTCAAAAGGAAAAGTTGATATTATGATTGTTGGTGCTGACCGGATTGCTGCAAATGGCGATACTGCAAATAAAATTGGAACTCTTGAAAAAGCAATTGCAGCACAATACTACGGAATACCATTTTATATCGCAGCTCCAATGAGTACAATCGACTTAGATACTCCAAACGGAAAAGGCATCCCAATTGAAGAAAGAGCAGAGGAAGAAGTAACTTATTCTTATGGAAAAGACAATAAAGGTAATTTTCATACTATCCTTACTGCAAGTCCAGGTTCTAAAGCTTCAAATCCTGCATTTGACATAACTCCTGCAGAATTAATTACTGGAATTATCACCGAAAAAGGAATCGTAAAAGCAAATATAGAATCAATTAAAAAATTATTCTTATGATATTTAAAGATGAAAGAAAAACTGTTGCCAAAACAATGCGACGCCTTTATAAACAGCGACTTACAACATCAAGTGGTGGAAATGTTAGCATGAGAAATAGTGATGGATATGTTTTTATTACTGCGAGCCAAACAGATAAATCATGCATTAAATGGCAGGAGATAATTGTTTTTGACCCTAAAGGTAAAAATTTGACTCCAGAACTTAAACCAAGTATGGAATTTGCAATGCACCAAGATATTTATAAAACTCGCACAGATATTTTTGCAATTGTTCATGCTCATCCTGTTTTTGCAAGTACTTTTGCAGTTACAGATATTCAACCAGTAGCATCAATGACTGGTGAAGCAAGATTTGTACTTGGTGAAATTGCAATGGTTGATTATAAGCTTATGGGAACAAAAGACCTTGCTAAAGCATGTGCGTCATCACTAAAAAATGCCGAAACGGCAATAATGAAAAATCATGGTGCTATTTGCATAGGAAACTCTCTCTTTCAGGCTTTTGATAGAATGGAAGTCCTTGAATTTACTTGCCAAATGTATTTTAATACTTTGTTGCTAAAGAATTGTAAAATGCTTAAAGAAAATGAACTTAAACGAATAGATGATTTGAAATAGAATGTTTTTATTTCAGTCTTACAAACTCATGCGAAATATCAGTATTACTAATATTCATTATTCCATATCCAGCATTTTTGTTATCATCCTTTAGTGCATCAAGAATAATATATGATGTATTACCAAATGTTTTTTCATCTTGAACGTGGTCGTGTCCTGTTATAACAAAATCAATATTGTTTTTGGCAAAAAGATCTAATAGATACACCACTTCTTCAGTCATAGG
Source organism: Bacteroidales bacterium (assembly GCA_028686735.1). GTDB lineage: Bacteria > Bacteroidota > Bacteroidia > Bacteroidales > ML635J-15 > Bact-19. The sequence continues at coordinate 22,073 of JAQUBO010000035.1, read as the reverse complement.
GTTTGCACTTGTTGTTCTACGGGTTCGTAAAATATTAACATGGCTAAAAACTGTACAGTATCTGTAATCTTTTCGATTGTCTTTTAAAAATTGCTCTAACCAGTGAATTTGAGATTTACCAAATGTACCACAACTATTATCAAGGCATAAATAAATATCTTTAAAGGTAGGAGTTTCAACTGTAAAATAATAAGTTGATGAGCCTAAGTACTTGTAAAAATACTTCCAACCATCAAAATATAGGTCATGATTTCCAACAATTGGGAATAATGGTTTTGTAATATCTGAAATAGAGTCCATAAAGAGCAAATAATCCTCCTCTTTTCCAGATACGATGTCTCCAACAATAACGAAAGCTAGATAATCTGATTGTTGGTATAGATTTTTTAAATATGAGAAATTTAACATTCCACCAATATGAGAATCGGCCGCCACAAGTATTTGATAATTCTCTTTTGTTACATTAAGTGTCTGACAAGGGTTGTTTATATTCCATTGCATAGATTCCTCAAAACGTTTTTCGACACGGTCAGTTGATCGGATAAGTCCACTAAGATCTACATCATACTCACAAGATGTAAAAATGATTGCAAAAAACATCAAAAACAATATTGCTATTACTTTACTTCCCATATAAAACCTGTTCTTACAAAAAATCCAAAATAATTCACTCTTATATTGTTAAAACCAGCTGCCTGATAATTCAAATCCATAAATAATTTAAGCCCATTTTCATTGTTTTTATAATATCCTCCAGCATTAATAAATGGATTTACTTCCTGCTCAATAATAAACCAATCAAAATTTGTTGCAGACAGGTAAATATTCCATTTGTTGCTAGATTCTAAAAAATAGTATCGAATCATATACATTATATTTGGCTTTTCCCAAATAATTGTTTCATTTTCAGTATTAACAATGTCTTCAACGCCATTTTTGAATTTATATGCTCTAAAATTATTTCCTAATCTAAATTCCCATTTTTTAATTAGATAATCAATTTGAATTGCAATGTTTTGTTCAGATATTAACTCAGTTGAGGGTTTGTACATATACATCACTCCAGCTTTAAGATATGAGTTATTAATATCTGTTTCATAATTTACAGATGTTTTAATTGCATTAAATGCTCTAATATCCCGATGGTTAATATTAAAGTCAAATGCATAATCTACAGATATAAACTTGTATTGGGCACTTGCATAAATCCCAGATGAAACAAAAACTGGCTGTTCTATTGGATTTACTCCAAGACTTACAAATGCACCTGCCTTAAATTGGGCTGTAAGTGTTACACTTGCTGACAAAAATAGAATGAGAATATTTAACTTGAATATTTTCATTTAGTTGATTTATTGGAGCAAATATATTGATTTTATCAATACAAATATCGCTTTTTGTCGTATTATGTCAATTATTTGTTGCTGCATCTAATATAATTATATTAAATTTGTTAAAAAAAGCGAAATGAGAAAATTTAATTTGATATTTACTGTACTTATTATTTTGGGTGTAAGTGCATTTTCACAAGGTAAATCTGGAAGACTTGTAATCTTACACACAAACGATTTACATAGTAATTTAACAGGTTTTTCGCCAGAAATAGAGTACTCGCCGTGTGTTACTGGCAATGACAGTACTGTTGCTGGGTTTTCACGAATTGCGGCTTTAATTGATATAGAAAAAAGGAAAAATCCCGATAATTTATTAGTTCTTGATGCTGGAGATTTTTTGATGGGAACTTTTTTTCATATTTATGAAGCAGATAATGGCTTTCAGTTGCAACTAATGAAAAAAATGGGTTATGATATTGTTTCCCTTGGAAATCATGAGTTCGATTTCGGCCCTGCTACATTAACAAAAATTATAAATGCAAATCGTACAAATGGTGAAATTCCATTGCTAACATTAGCAAATGTTGAATTTAATAAAAAAAGTGAAGCAGATGATACGTTTGAAAACCTTTATACAACTGATGTAGTAAAGAAATATCACATAGTTGAAAGAAATGGTCTTAAAATTGGTGTTTTTGGAATTTTGGGAGATGATGCTTATCAAGTAGCTCCTAATGTTGCTCCTCTAAAAATTACAAATAGAATTAAATCTGCAAAAAAAATTGTGAAAATTCTTGAGAAAGAAGAGCAAGTCGATTTTATTATATGTTTGTCACATAGTGGCGTTAATAAAGATAAAAATGGAAAATGGGCAGGTGAAGATGTAGAACTTGCAAAAAAAGTAAAAGGTATAAATGTTATTATTAGCGGACATACGCATACAACAATTAACGATCCTATTCTGATTGGTGAAACAGCAATTGTTCAAACTGGTGCACAAGGGGTAAATCTTGGTAGATTTGAAATAAATATTACTAATCGAAAAATTACCAGTGCAAAATATAAACTTATTCCAGTAAATGACGATATTAAAGGTGATTGCAATGTTCATAAAGATATTGCCGGCCAAATAAGAATAGTTGATGATAGATTACTTAAACCAATGGGGTTTGGATATTATAAATCCTTAGCAGAAACAGATTACGATCTAGTTTGTGATGAGTTGGGAGACTTAGATTCAAGTAATCTTGGACCTCTTCTGGCTGATGCTTTGCATTACTATGTAAATACCGAGTCTGACGGCAGTACAGATATAGCTTTAATTGCTGCTGGAGTTATTAGAGACAAATTTAGAAAAGGAATAAATGGAATCCAGATAGTATCTGATGTGTTTAGAGTTGTGAGCCTTGGAGAAGGCGAAGATGGTATTCCTGGATATCCGCTTGCTAAAGTCTATATTACTGGCAACGAACTAAAAAAACTAATGGAATTGCTAATTTTTGCTGGAAAGATGAAACCTGCTTATTACTGCTTTTTTAGTGGAATAGAAGTAGAATATGATGCAAACAAACGCCTCTTTAAAAAGATACAAACCATAAAAATTGGTGGTAATAAAATAGATCTATCAAAAAAGAATGAGACGCTTTACAGTTTGACTGCTAACTCGTACATGCTCGAATTTGTAGGCGAAATTAGCGGAATGACATTCGGATTAGTTAAAATTAAACCTAAAGATCAACGAGGAGTTGAAATAACTAATAATAAAGATTGTTGGATAGATTTTGATATAAATAAAGATGGTGTTCAAGAGGGTAAGGAATGGATGGCAGTTGTGAAATATTTGCAGAACTTTCCTGATACTAATGGTAATAATATCCCTGATTTCCCAGATAAGTATCGTACGCCAATTTTACGAATTGTGAATATAGGGGAATAAGTTTGTTTAACAGAAAAACCTTACAACAATATTTTTATATTTGTAAAGTCTGTTTTACTTAGTTGTTTACCATTATAAGTAAGAGTTTCGCTCAATTTGAGACTATGCTTTTTTATTCCGTTGCTAAAGTAGAGTGTGATATTAATATCATCTTTCATAAAAATATCTATATTTTCGAGATTAACGGCAATTTTAGCCTCAATCATAGTTGCAATTTCTTGTTGAAATAAGGGTGATTTTGCATTTTGCCCAAAAACGACATGTGCCCCCTCATGACGAATAAATAAAGCTTGCAATGGTTGAAAACTCTCTTCGTATAGTTTTGCTGGAAATGAAATCTCAATTTTGTATTCTTTTTCAACTATATTACCTGCATTTCTGATAAGAAATTTTGGATAAAAGCTTATGGAGGTAAATTTACCTGTGCTTAATACTGGTAATCCATTTGTGTTATAAACGCCAAGAAATTCAAGCTCGCAAGCACTTAGCTTCCCATAAAGCATTCTTACCTCTGATTCGTCTAAAACTACAGCTTTATTTTTTTGCCATTTGTAATATCTAGAATCACAAAACATGTGTGGTGCATCGTTATTTACAGGAATGTCAAACTGATAAATGAATTTTCCTTCTTCTATCTCAATTTTAGTGATGCGTAAATCTTTTACCGGACTATCTATTTGCGACTGTATTTCGTGGTTTAACCAATCTATGCTTTTGGCAAAATCAGTAACAAAATCAAACTTTTCGGCTCTATATCTTTTGGGATATATTCCGTATATTAATTTACCACCACCAGAATTTGCAATGGCACAAATATTTTTTGCTAGTTTTGCCATAGATAATGAGTTTGACTGAAAATCTATGCCTTTAATAAAAATCAAACTCGAATGCATTCTTGTTTTATCGTTTATCAAATCACGATAATATTCAGTACTACTAGTATGGCTTTGCAAATTCATAATGCAAAAATAAGAAAAATCCTTAATTGGGATATAACTAAATAGAAATCATTAATTTATTATGTGATAATTATTTACTTTTCTAGAATCTAAGTTATCTAATTTCACCATTTCTTTTGATGTAAATTTCTTAAAATCACGTAAAAATGTCTATCCAATCAACAATTATTAATCTTACAAAACATATAGCATTTTAAAGCTAACCTTTGTTATTACATGCAGTGAAGACAACTAATGAGGGATAACTCTCTTAAACAAAATTTTCGCTATTAAATATTTTTTTTGTAAGTTTGTTTAATATATTTAAAAAAACCATAATATGAAAAAAGTTATTGCTATTTTAATGAGTCTGGTATTGTTTTATAGTTGTGATATATTATTGCAAAGCCTCGAAACGATTGATAGTGGGACAAGTCAAGGATTAACACAACAACAAGTGGCAAAAGGGCTAAAAAATGCACTTGAAGTCGGTATCGAAAAAACAGTTAATGTTGTAAGTTTGACAAATGGTTTTTATAAAAATTCTGAGATAATGATTCCATTTCCTCAAGAAGCCATTAAAGTTAAAGAATTGTGCGAAAGCGTTGGTTTAGAAAATCAAGTTACACAGTTTGAAGAAAAGTTAAACCGAGCTGCCGAACAGGCTGCAAAAGGTGCAACAGGCATTTTCAAAGAGGCAATTGCTCAAATGACAATTACTGATGCAATCACAATATTAAAAGGGGGAGATAATGCAGCAACACAATATTTACAAAGAACCACCTCAACTAAACTTTATCAAAAATTTTATCCAATAGTTGAAAGTGCAACAAAAAAGATTATGCTTGCAAAATACTGGACTCCATTAGTAAACAAATACAACACCGTAACCAAACTAACAGGAGGACAACAAGTGAACACAGACCTAAACGCATACGTAACTGATAAAACTCTGGACGGATTATACTTGATGATTGCAAAAGAAGAATTAAAAATCAGAAAAGACCCAGTTGCCAGAGTAAACGATATTCTTAGAGAGGTTTTTGGTAGCTCATTAAATCCTTATAATAATTAACTAAAACTTAAAGCCATGAAAAAGACATTATTATTTCTCGTAATTGTATTGACAGCAGCAGCCATTTTCGCTTCTATCCCACCCCGTACACCTTTTGTTGTACTAAGAGTAAATGGAGTGGAATATACAGAAGGAGCCGAAATTTCGGTTAGATCTGGCGAACGAGTTCAAGTAGAAGCAATTCTAAAAGGTGGAAAAAGAGATTATTGCTCCGACCCACAAACTTATGCTAATGTTGGACGCAATACTGTTATAACTTCGCAAGGTGAAAATGGCATGACTTTCGAAATTAATGCAGGCGAATTTCACGGTGATTGGAGATTAACTTCAGAAAAAGCAACATTTAGTTCAGGTCCAGATGTTGTGATCACACCTCAAAGCGATGGTAAAGTACAACGAAGTGCAAAAGTTGAATTTAAACCAGGTAATTATTCAAAAGTCTTCTTTAAAGTTAGCTCTGTTACCGAATGGCACTATGTTAGGCACACTCCTGCAGGCAAAACCGAGCAAGATGAAACTAACAACGGAACCGCAACATTTTATTTTATTATCGAAGCCGAAGAGGGAGTTTGGTATTCATCAAATAATATTAAAGCTAAAGGTACAGAAGATTTCTCCATTCGCAATAATTTAGACAGAATACAAAAATCTTACAATCAAATTGAGAAATCGCTACTTGAAAGAGATTTCGCTTCAGCTGAAATGCATTTTGAAAATTTAAAAACCAGTGTAGATGAACTAAAAGGCAATATAAATAGAGCCAAAGAAAAAGATAGTAATTTTGAATGCGAAATTAGTTTAATAGGTTTGCCATCAGATTTATCAATGAAACATATCCAAGATTTGCGAAAGCTAGCAAATTTATGGAAGGACAATTATCATATTTGCAATGATTATGTAACAGAAATTAATGATTTATTACTAAAGACTCAACTAAATTTCACAAATAACATATTCAAATCTGTAATAAAAAACTATGTAAACTGGGGTACGTCTGTACCGTCGGCTCCAGAAGACCTGTTATCGGTTTACGATCCAAATAATATTTTTGGTCCTGTTGATTTACCTAGAAAAGTAATGAGTTGGGTTGAGGAAGCCGAAAAAGATGCTTCAATACTTAAAGACGAAATTTCATCAATGCAAAAACTTAAAGACTTGCAAAAATTTTATCAAAACAGGATAAATAATTTTCTTAAAGAAAGACGTGAATTTATCAATATTCTTAACAGTTTAAAGCCAGCACAAGATTTACACAATAAAATGCATGCATTTATTAGTTCGAATCCTAATATTACATATATTGCAAAATAAGTGTTTTTCTGTTACACTAAATTATTATTATTCCATCTACAAGTCCAGTTTTTCTGGACTTTTTTATTTATCCTCTACTTTATCCCGATTAAGCATTATTCTCGAAATATTAGTAGCATGTCTGCTTGTCGCCTGCAGCAGTCCTAACAACTCAAGATGTGTATCAGAGCTACTTAGGGAAACTGGATTTTGGCTAACAAGACGTTCGTAATGCTGCATTTCATAATCTTCGGCCAGATTTGCATACTTATTAAATTTCTTTTTAATATGCACTACCTTTTCGAGATTAAACTGATTAAAAACCTCCATTGATCGACTAATCTGTTTCAAAGTTTTTTCTAACATAACTTCTAATTCTTGTTTGCCTTCAGAGGAAAACTTCGCATCTAAACTTATCCATTTTTCAGCCTGCCGTCTCATATTCGTATTAACAATATCAGCAATCATCTCAAGTTCTTTTGCAACATACATAATTTGGTAGGCATCATTAAAACCATCTTTATCAGTACTTTGTGCACCAACACTAATTAGATAAGCATTTATATTATTTTTTAAGAAATCTATTTCATTTTCAAGTTTTTGCCATTTATCGAGAATAGAGATATCTTTATCAAAAAAAGGAGTTAAAGAAATATTAAGCATCTTTTGAACCTTAGCACTCATTCTTTCTGTTTCTTTTTTTGCTAGTCCCAAAGCTATTGCAGGCGAGGCTGTTAATGTTGAATTTATATATTTTAAATGAAACTCTTCAAAGATTTCTACAGGTTTATCTGGGATTATTTTCATAATCAATTTTGAATAAAACTTCAAAAAAGGCAAGATTAGTATTGTAAGTCCAATACTAAAAACCGTATGAGCATTAGCGATTTGACGTGGGACAGTATTAGCAAGACTCTCAACACTACTATCAGAAGCATTTAGGTGAGGAGAAATAGACTTAACCAAAGCAGCAAACTCTGGAATCCACCAAACAAAAATTAAGACTCCAATAAGTTTAAATAATGTATGTGCAAAGGCAACCCGCTTAGCTTCGCGACTAGAATTTAAGCTTGCCAAAATTGCAGTAACACCAGTACCTATATTTGTTCCTAAAATCAATGGGATACAAGCCTCAAGGCTTAAAAAACCAAGAGAAGCAATAGTAATCATTATCCCTATAAATGCCGCACTACTTTGTATAAGAGCTGTAAATACAAAGCCAACGATTATTCCAACAAATGGATTTTCGAGTTTAATCAACAAATTTAAAAATTTCTCGTCTGACCTAAGTGGAAACATTGCTTGAGACATAATATACATCCCAAAAAACAAAAGTCCAAGTCCTAATATAGATTTTCCAATATTAGTAAATTTAGTAGATTTTGCGATTAGCATAAGAATAAAACCTGCAGCAACAATAAACAAAGCATAATCGGTAATATTAAGCGCTATCAACTGAGCTGTTATTGTTGTTCCAATTCCAGCACCAAGCAACATTCCCAAAGTCTGCGTAAAACTCATTATACCAGCTTGAACAAAGCCAACAAGCATAACAGTAGCAACACTACTACTCTGTACCATAAGCGTTAGTACAACTCCAGATATTAAAGCCGCAAATTTATTGTAAGTAAATTTAGAAATAATAGATCGCATTCGACTACCAGCAACCGCCTGCATTCCTTTACTTAGTATTTGCATACCATATAAAAACATAGCTAAGCCACCAAACAAACCCATTATCAAAAAAACCAACCAACTTTTTTTTCGTGCAGTTAAGGTATAAACAATACTATCAGCAGATACATCTTCATTTGAACTCACCAAAATTCTATAATCACCTTCAGTATCTCCCAATTTAATGTTATTTATTGCAATCCCAGTCGAATCAGTATAAACAATTTTATTTTCAATCTTATATCCACTAGCATTTTCGGGGAAAGCAATAAGACTAAATCTCAACTCATGCCCAATAACAGGATTTCCAGCATCATCAGTAACCAATACTCTGATTGGAGAATTACAAGTTTTGCCAACAGTCTGTGTTTGCTTATCTCCACTATATGAATAAACAGATGGATTCTGCGGTTTAGTAATTACAAGTGCATTCAAATTAATTGCCAGTAACAAAACAAAACAGAATATACTAATTTTCAACTTAGTCATGTAATATTATTTTAGACAAAAATAATTAAATCCAACATAATAAATTGTAAATTTGTTTTATTAATATTGCACAAATAAAAAAACAAAAGATATGCAAGTTCAATCACCAGTAAAACGAGTAGCAGCTATTCACGACATTTCGGGCTATGGGCGCACCTCTCTTTCGGTTGTTATCCCCATTTTATCAACAATGGGAGTAAAAGTATGCTCATTACCAACCGCATTACTTTCCTCTCATAGCCAATATAGTGATTATCATTTTGTTGACCTCACAGACAATATGATGCCAATAATTGAACATTGGAAAAAGTTAGGAGCTAGTTTTGATGTAATTTATAGTGGTTTTTTGGGCTCTCACAAACAAATTTGTATTGTCGAAAATATGATAAACGATTTTCAAACTGAAAGCAGTTTTGTTGTAATTGACCCAGTTTTGGGAGATAACGGAAAACAATACTCATCAATTAGCAATCAAATTGTTGTTGAAATGCGTTACTTAATCAAAAAGGCAGACATTATTACACCAAATTTAACAGAGTTGTTTTTATTATTAGGCGAAGACTATAATATTAAGACAGAAGAAAAAGACATTAAAGATATGATGCTAAAACTTGCAGATGTTGGTCCAGAAATTGTTGTTGTAACAAGTGCTCCTGACCACAATCCTGGGCGAAAATTCTCTGTGTTAGCTTACAATAAAAATGGCAATAGATTTTGGAAAGTGCCTATCGATTATATTCCTGCAGACTTTCCTGGAACAGGAGATTGCTTTACTAGTGTTCTAACAGGAGCTTTGATGCAAGGCGATAGTTTACCTATCGCATTAGACAGAGCAGTTAGTTTTATTTCTTACGGCGTTAGAGCAAGCTTTGGATATAAACACGATGCTAAAGACGGAATTCTATTAGAAAAAATATTAGATAGACTAAATACTCCAATGCCGATTAGCAGTTATGAGGTTTTTTAAGCAAAAATCAGACTAGTTAATTCATAATAATTCAAGTAATAATCAAAATTTAAAACATCCAATAGGGCATTATGTAATTAAATTGGTATTACTCTTAATTTCTAATGCTACAAAACAGCTAATTTTCATAAAATAATTAAGGTTATTACTCAATTTATTAGTTAATTTGTATAAAAATAAAATAGAGAAAAAAAATGAAGCAGATTATTGAATGTGTACCAAATTTTAGTGAAGGACGGGATATGTCCATAATCAAACAAATAACAGATGTTATTGAGCAAGTTGATGGTATTAAATTATTAGATGTTGATCCTGGAGCAGCAACAAATAGAACAGTTGTTACTTTTGTTGGAGAACCAGAGGACGTTTGTGTAGCAGCATTTTTAGCAATAAAAAAAGCATCTGAAATTATAGATATGAGCAAACACAAAGGGGCTCATCCACGTTTTGGAGCAACAGATGTTTGTCCATTAATCCCAGTTTCTAACATTACAATGGAAGAGACTGTTAAATATGCACACAAATTAGCCGAAAAATTAGGAAATGAACTAAATATTCCAATTTTCTGCTACGAAAATGCCGCAAAAACACCAATTAGAAAAAATTTGGCTAATTGTCGCTCGGGCGAATACGAGGCTCTTCCAAAAAGAATAACTACTGCCGAATGGAAACCAGATTTTGGTCCATCAGTATGGAATGATCATACTAAAAAAACTGGTGCAACAGCAGTTGGGGCTAGAAACTTCTTAGTCGCTTATAATATCAACTTAAATACAACATCTGTACATAAAGCAAATTCTATTGCTTTTGATGTTCGTGAACGTGGACGAGTAAAACGCGAAGGACACCCTGTTACTGGAAAAATTGTGTTTGACAAAAACGGAAATAAAGTTTACGAACCAGGGTTATTAAAATCTGTTAAAGCAATTGGATGGTTTATTGAAGAATACGGAATAGCTCAAATATCAATGAACCTTACAGATATTAGCATAACATCGGTGCATGAAGCATTTGATACTGTTTGTGAAAGAGCAATTGCTAATGGACTACGCGTAACTGGGTCAGAACTGGTGGGTGTTATGCCTTTAAAAGCAATATTAGATGCTGGCAAATACTTTCTTAAAAAACAAGGTCGTTCTACCGGAATTGCAGACTCAGAAATAATTAAAATTGCTGTAAAATCATTAGGACTTGACGAATTAAAACCGTTTAATCCTAAGAAAAATATCATAGAATACATGATGGAGGAAGATAGCGGAAATAGACTGATTGATATGGATTTAGTAAAATTCTGTCATACTACCGCATCTGATGCTCCTGCTCCTGGAGGAGGATCTGTTTCGGCATACATGGGGTCGATGGGTGCTGCACTCGGAACAATGGTTGCAAACCTAACTGCTCATAAACATCGCCACTCAGACAAATGGATAGAATATAGCGATTGGGCAGAAAAAGGGAAAATATATCACGATACATTATTAAAAATGGTTGATGAAGATACAAATGCATACAAAAAAATTATGGAGGCATTTGGATTACCAAAATCTAGCGATGAAGATAAAGCTATTCGTACAAAAACTATTCAAGATGCAACAAAATACGCTATCGAAATTCCTTTAAAAACAATGGAAATCTGTTGCAATAGTATGGAGGTTATGCTAGAAATGGCCAAAACAGGCTTAGAGGCATCTATTAGTGATGCCGCAGTAGGGGCGATAGCTGCAAGAGCAGGCGTACAAGGTGCATATCTAAATGTTAGAATAAACACAGGAGACTACAACGATAAAGAATTTGTTAATAAAGTAATTAAAAAAGGTGCCGAAATTGAAAAGAAAGCAATCGAAATCGAACAACAAATACTTGAATTGGTTAACAGTAAATTATAAAATAAAGCAAAACAAAATCACATACATCCCGCATAATTAGTTTGTGCGATACATTTCCCCGTTACTTTGACGGGGAAATCAGAGATGTTCTCGCATTAGCATTAGCGATTAAGTCTCCAAAAAAATAATTTATGCTCAGAAAACACTAGTTATACCAATTTAATCATAAAACACCCTATTGGATGTTGTAATTATTTTTTGCATATGCAAGGCGAAAAATTGCGACATAGCAATAGTTACGTCAATATTTTTTAACGAAGCAAATGCGTAAAATAATCAATTTATATCGGGTGTTTTGTGATTAAATTGGTATTATAGCAATGCTAAACCCGTAAACTCGGGTATAGTAGAAGCTACATAACAAGAGCCGCAATAGCAATCAATAAATTAGTTCCTAGTACAACCATCACATTCATACCTAAAGCAGGAATAAGTTGGGGAGTACTGCTTCCATGCTTAACAGCTTTTACACTAGCTACTATAGCTAAAGGCAAAGGTATTAGTGCAATTAAAAACCACATACTAATAGCACCACTAAATATCCAAAATGCAATTAAGCCAAAAGTTATTAACATACCAGCAGCATAAAGAAATGCAGCTCTTTTACGCCCAAGCCAGACTACAAGGTTATATCGCCCTCCCCCTTTATCTGCCTCTAAATCAGGCAATTCATTAATTAGTAATAACAGAGAAGTTAAAATTCCAGAAGGGATCGAAAGCAGTAACACATCACGAGGGAACAACTGCATAAGTTTCATATCAGGAGTAGCAAGCATAGCTACATAAGTTCCTAAGACAACAAATGTTCCTAGGGTCAGTCCCGAAAAAAATTCTCCCAGCAAAAAACGTGTCATTATCGGCGTATAAAACACAATCGCAAACGCCCCAATAGTAGCTAATAAAAAAACAAACCAATGCGAATGAAAAGTAAAATATACACCAATAATAAAAGCAAAAAACAATGAAATAATAGCCGCTCGCTTAACACTTTTAAAACTTAATAAGCCCAAACTTAAAACTCCACTTCCTCCACTAAAGGGAGTACGTTGCGTATGCATATCTATTTTAGTTTTAAAATCCGATAGTTCATTAAATAAATTAACAGATATATGTGCGGAAACTACTCCAAATATAAGTAACAATGCATCTCCCCAATTAAATATCTGACCTTCAGGCAAATAATGATAAGCAAAAGACAAACCGATACCGACAAGAAAAATTGATAATATTAAGAACGGACTACGTGTTTGTGCCATCCATAGTGCTAATTTATTTTTTTTCATACTCTTAATTCTTACTAACTAACAAAATACATTTATAAGATATAGATAATTACTACCTATACGGCAATACACTTACGGTTTTTACACCAAAATTTTATGGCTACAAATATAAAAAGTATATTTTTAGGACTCTCATAATTTATTTTTTTTCTTGGTCTTCGATTTATTTTGTACTGTATCTCCCTGATTTGGTTATCGTTATATTGATTAAATATTGATTAAATATTGATTTTTTCGGTATATATTGTCTCACTCTTTCATGGCTAACCATAGGAATATTATTGGTTCTACAATAATCTACTATTTGTTCTGGAGACCATTACTCATGTACTATCTGATTTTGCACATATTTTTCTATCGAATCTGTGAACTTTCTATTGCTATCAAAACGTTCTTTACGTTCTGTAACTAATTCATGAGCAAAACTCGGGTTATATGAACATGTTTAGAGTTGTAATAGAAAGAAAATACAAAGGCAGACAAAAACAATGGCTATTAACAGCTTTCGATCTGAGACCTGTTAGTATTAAGAATCCGAAAAGGTTAAATAAAATAAAAAAGTCTAAAAAATGAGACTTTTAAGAATCTGTTACCACTGTAATTTTAGATGTCAGCTTAGTTTTACAGATAAATCGGTTCCCTATCCAACAGATAATACAAAGATAAGGTAAAAACTAATTAATGTCAAATTTATTTTAATACACCCCCGCTCGCTCGGATTTGTAATCCGAGTGTTTTAACCAATGAAATATTTTAGTATTTTTATAAAAAACAATATGAGCGACCGATGTAGAATATACGATCAACAAGCAGTATATTTCATAACATTAACGATTGTTGAGTGGATAGATACTTCGATTAACTCAGTACAAGTATTTATACAAGGAAGGAACAAAAACTAATGATTGTGGATTCATTGCACCACTGTCAAAAAGAAAAAGGCTTGGAAATTTATGGATGGTGTTTAATGCCAAGCCATTTACATTTAATTTGTAGTGTGTCATCCGAAATAGGAATGTCAGGTTTCTTGCGTGATTTAAAAAAATTCACATCAAAAGAAATAGTAAAATTGGTTGTCGAAACACCAGAAAGTCGACGAGAATGGATTTTGAAGCAATTCGAGAGTGCATATAAGCTTTTGAAGTGCAATCAAAAATATAAAGTTTGGTAAGACAGCAATCAAGCAAACCTTTAGCTCACGAGCACCGATAAATCGTGAAAAATTTTGCGAGTAAAATAGTTTTATCTGCAAACTTTTTTTATCAAAAACTAAAATACATTCATGATAATCCAGTAGAAGATATGTTGGTTGCCCATTCAGAAGATTATATGTTTAGTTCAGCCCGCAATTATGCTGACTTAGATTTTTTGTTGGAAGTAATTGTGGAACCACAGCAATTGATTACAGTAAGATAAAAACTAGAGTTCAATGTGTTTAGTTAATAATAAATTCGTAACTTTAGGCATTAAATAGCCACTCGGATTGCAAATCCGAGCGAGCGGGAGTGAATGCAGATAATGTTATAGTAAGAAGTATAATTTTCTTACATTTGTATCTATGGGGACAAAAGGCACAACATCATACCGTATAGGCGATCAAAATGCATTATATTATATTACTATTGCAACTGTTTATTAATTGGGCAACTCTTAACAGTATTTTATTGTCTTTGTACAGTAACAATAAAACGTTGTACAATATGGATAACACTCAAATTGCTTTTGTACAAGAACTTGCATATAAATACCCTGAAAGTCTTGCTGTTTCAAACGCAAAATCAATACTATTAATGCTTTACGAAGAAGAAGCACCAGATTGTATTGAGATTGAGACAAGAAATTCAGAAATAATGTTAAAAGACATTAACTTTGTAATGCCTGATTCTGATGCTTATATGGAAGATAATTTCCCAGATCCTTTTACCGACAGAACTTTAGTAAACTATTACCTTCCTGAAGGAATAAATGGAGAAATTAGAGTTAATGATATGTATGGTAAAACCGTTGCAAACTACAAATTAAAGGAAGGAGAAAACTCTTTAGAGATTTTTAATAACAATTGGTCTCCTGGTATTTATACTTATACTATGTTTGCAAATGATAAATTAATTGAAGTAAAAAAAATGATAATAACTCATAGGTAATGTTTATGAAAAGAATTGTAACAATACTAGTATTACTACTGATCTATAAACTTTCACTTAGTCAGGAATGGGATGGAGATTTTAATGGAATTGATAGTCTTTGGAATGAGTCACCCCCAAGTTCCATCAATGCGATATCTATCTTAGACATGTACAACTATAATGATACTATTCTGTATTTAGGAGGTGGGTTCGCTTATGTGAATGAAAGTTCTGCAAATAGTTTTGCAAGTTGGAATACAGATACGATAAGAGTGTATCAAGAAGGAGTAGATTGGGGGGGAGTCGATGCAATAATTAAATACAAAGACACATTATATATTGGAGGCTCCTTCAATACAGCTAGTGGCAGTCCAAATACGACTAATATAGCAGTTTGGAATGGTAGTAATTGGCAATCAACAAATTTAGGTCAGGCGGATTCTGATGTACATGACTTTTGCATTTACCATGACACATTGTTTGTTGCTGGTAACTTTGGTCATATTGGAGCTCTGGAATGCAATAAAATTGCTGCCTACAATGGCGAGGAATGGATTAATGTTGGCAGTATGGGGATGTGGACAAAAGCACTGGCAGTTTTTAATGATGAACTTTATGCAGGAGGATATTGGGGTGTTCGAAAATATTTGGGGGGTGCAGAGTGGGAAACATTTAACCCAGGACCAAATGGTTATGTAAACGAGTTAATGGTAGATACAATAAACTCCCTTTTATTAGTAGGAGGAGAATTTTCTCATATTGGTGAAGAGGTTTCAGTATGTTCAGCAATTTGGGATGGGTTTAATTGGATAAGCACCGGCTGGGGAGGTAGCACAACCATATGGCCACAGGCAAGTGCCTATTACAGAGGTGAGTTTTATACTGGGAACGGAGCTGTGATAGAGGATGATGTTTGGACTTTTTGGATAAGGAAATGGAACGGCGAAGCGTGGGATAGTATAGGCGGCACTTTTGACTCTACGATCTCATCTCTGGAGGTATTCAGAGATACTCTATACATAGGTGGTTACTTTGCTTTCTGGGGAGGCGATTCCCCTGTGCCGGATAAACGCAACAAAGGTATGGTAAAACTCTTTATGCCCGAAAATGGTTGTGATTATCTAAAGCCACGCATTAACGCATATACTGACACATTTTACCTTAACAACGGAGAGGCTGTTGTAAACTTATACAATAATAATCCTTATGCAGATAGTTGGGATTGGGATTTTGGCGATTCACAAACAGGCGATATAAAAGACCCTGTTCATACTTATACTCAGGTTGGAGAATACAATGTTCAGGTTACAGTTTCACAAGAAGGGTGTGTTAAAACTGCAAATAAAACCATTTACATTGAATTAGGGAGTAATAGCAATATTCAAAATTATGAAAATATTCAAATGCAAGTATTCCCTAACCCAAGCAGTAATGGTTTTACTTTAAAGACATCACTTCCAAACTATAAAAATGCAGAAATAAAAATTGTGGGGTTAAACGGGCATTTAAAGGATATTATTTCGGTTACTAGCGAAACAACAGTTATTCCTACAAAAGGCTGGAAGCCGGGGGCTTATGTGTGCAATTTGTTTGTTGATGGGAAATTGGTTAAAGCTGAGAAATTGATTTATGAGTAATATTAAACCATTAAAACTATGAAGCCTTGCATTTTTTGCTGGGCTTTTTTTCTACACATACCCAAACCGCTCTTTAACATCTTTAACATTCTTTTCCTTTGTCAATTGTTCCATCTTCGCTGGTGGGTTAAATCCTTGTTTTCTGGCATACAGAATATTTTGTGCACATCGAGGAGAACATGCATAAGTATCGTATTTGTAGCTTTCATATGGCTTTCCACACATCCAGCAAATATTAAGATACTTAGTTCTATTGATGGTTTTTGTTTTCATTCCTCCTAAAGTTTGATTGTAGGATCTTTCCTGGTTCATAACTTTTACTCCAATAATATTTAATCTGTCGTGCGGCGTGGTTGCATCCTTAGGGCTGCAAAACCACAAGACACAGTCTTGCGGCAGCGGGGGACTTTAGATTTTTGGTCGGAAGAAATTGTGCTTATAAAGTAATTATTCCTTATAAAAATAAAATAATCCATAAGCAGTATTTACCAACAAGAATTATTAACTGATCCATTTTCTGTAATATTGCTAAATATTTAAACATAAAAAAATCCTCGCATCCGAGGATTTTTGATTATTCTGGCGGAGAATGAGGGATTCGAACCCCCGGACCCGTGAAGATCAACGGTTTTCAAGACCGCCGCATTCGACCACTCTGCCAATTCTCCGCTGCAAAAGTAAGACTATTTTATTTATTTACCAAAACAAATATCAATTATTTACGAGCAAATAATTACACCTATTAATAATAAGAAAATTTAATCCATAATATTACTTGGTGCAATACAGACTTGATTACTGATATTATTTTTAAGAATTTAATTTCATCGCAATTATTGAGACGTTTATATAAGATCGATTTTTAAGTTATTAAGACTTTATCAACAATGTTTAAACAATTATAAATAACACAATGCACATTTACCAACATACACATGGTTTATGAACAATTAAATACAAAAATTGCCATATTATTACCCTATGGCAATGTAAAAATGCATAAAGCCCTTGATTCTAAAGTGTTTTACTTATATTTGAGTCATTAAGCGGGGCTCTTTTGTTTAGCTTTCCACATCAACAATATTAACAAAACATCTGTAAGCCTTAATAACAGCGAGGTTTATAAACAATAAGCTTAAGATATCAACAAAAGCAAAAAAAAAGCAAAAAAAACTTGTTGAAAGCCTTATTGTATCTATATTTGTAATGAATTAGTTAACAATTTTACTAACCTAAAAATTTAAAAAAATGAACAAAGCACAATTAGTAGACTCAATCGCTAAAAAATCAAATTTAACAAAAGCAGACGCTAAAAAAGCATTAGAGGCTTTCGTTGAAACAACAACTGAAACATTAAAAGATGGTGAAAAAATCGCTTTAGTAGGATTTGGAACATTTGGTGTTACAAAAAGAGCCGCAAGAAAAGGTCGTAACCCTCAAAAGCCTAACGAAGTTATCGACATTCCAGCAAAGAATGTAGTTAAATTTTCAGTTGGTAGCGAGCTTAAAAACGCTGTAAAATAATTTCGTTAAGAAATTATTTGTAAGGGAGTATTTATTACTCCCTTTTTTTATTTTTGTAAAATTATTGCCATTAAAACTTTACAAAGATGAGTATAAAACAAAAAAATGAGCATCTAAAACAATTTATTACAGAAAATAGATTTAAAACATTTACCAAAGTTCTTAATCAACGTACACGTTATGTCAGCCTTGTTCTCGAAGATATTTTTCAACCTCATAATGCTTCTGCTGTTTTACGAAGTTGCGATTGTTTCGGAGTGCAAGACATTCACATGATTGAAAACAGTAATGAATTTAACCCCAATCCAGAAATTGCGCTAGGGTCGTCAAAATGGCTAAGCACATACAGACACAATTCCTTAAATAATAATACTCTAAGCACTATATCATATCTTAAAGAGAGGAATTACAGAATTATTGCAACTACACCTCACACAAATGATTGCACATTAGAAAATCTCAATCTTAATAAAGGAAAGATTGCTTTGTTTTTTGGCTCAGAATTACCTGGATTATCAGACATAGTAATGCAAAATGCTGATGAGTTTGTAAAAATACCTATGCAAGGCTTTACCGAAAGTTTTAATATATCAGTTTCAGCAGCAATTTGCCTCTATGACATCACAAATAGGCTACGTAAATCTGAAATAAAATGGGAATTAGAAGATTTTGAAAAAGATGAGATTATATTTAATTGGCTTATAAACAGCATTAAAGATTCTAAAAGTATTTTAGAGAGGTTCTCAAGTTAACATACTCAAAATTCAGTCAAACCTTCCTCTATAAAGACATTATTATTAAATTAATAAACAACCGTTACTGTTCCCACATAAGCTTTGGAGCCATTATATAATTCAATAACATAAAGATAAGAAGTCGCTGGAACTAAATTGCCATTATATGTCCCCTCCCATTCATCGCCTGGCCTACCTGTATAGAGCAACTGTCCCCAACGATTAAAGACATAAACATAAGCCGAACTAAATAATTCAAGATTTTCGATAATCCAAGTATCATTTATTCCATCATCATTAGGAGTAAAAGCATTTGGGATTCTAATGCAATCCTCATCAATATCTTCTAAATGTACGGCTTCTAATTCATACAAACAGTCATTTGCATCAATTATAGTAATATTATATATCCCTTGTGTTAGACCACTAATCAGAGGAATATCTATACTATTATTATTCCAGCTATACATATATGGATATGTGCCGCCAGCCGCTTGAATTTCGATTTGTCCATCATTATTTCCATTACAAGAAGGTCTAATAAAATCATAAGTAGCACTAATTGGGCTTGGCTCTAAAATATTTACTTGAAGAGTATCTAAGCAATTGTTTTGATCACGAACTTGCAAGCCATAAGATCCAACTGGTAATCCATAAAAAGAGCTTTCTGGGAAAACTTGTTCATTACCTGAAATTGTATACTCGTATGGTTCTACGCCACCAGTTGCTGTTAAGGAAATACTTCCATCAGCATATTCATAACAACTCACATTAGCGACTTCACTTATTAACACTAAGTTTTCGGGTTCAATTACACTAAAACTCTCTGTAATGCTACAAGCATTTCCATCAGTAATAGTAACAAAATAATCGCCTCCTGATAATCCAACATTATTGTAAGCATCGAATAAATTGCTCCATGTATAATTATAAGGCATATTACCACCTGACACACTTATATTTATGCTACCATTATTATCCCCAAAACAAGTTACACCTGTAACAGTTGCCTGTATTTGCATAGCTGGAGGATCTACAAGAGTAATACTAGCTTCACCACTACACCCCCAGTCATCTATAATACTCACATTATAAGTACCCGCTCCAACATTACTTAAAATTGAACTTATCTCACCATCTTCCCATAAATAACTTGCAGGAGTTTCTGCATTTATGCTTACTGCTTCGAGAACTGCATCAGTATCAAGAGGACAACTTATAGGATGCAGCTGATTAATAGAAACATTTATACCGCCAGATATCCCAACAGTTCCAGAATTGGAAACCGTACAGTTATTACCATCAGTAACAACAACGGTGTATAATCCAGGATTGAGATTTGTTAAATTATTGCCAGTCATACTATGCGACCAATCAAAACTATAAGACGGTACCCCTCCACTAAATGATGCCAAGGCTCCTCCTCCTCTGCCACCACATTCTGCTGGTGTAGTAATAATATTTACTTGTAATTCTGGAGGTTGCTCAATCGTAAGACTGGCACTTGCAGAACAATCATAGTTATCGGTTACAACAATATCATAATTACCAGCAGGAGCAAAAAACGGCGATACTGCAGATTCTCCATTTACAGTATAATTATAAATTGGTTGACCATTACTTGCACTAAAGGTTATTTTACCATTATTGCCATAACATAAAGGATCTGTAACAGTTGTAGAAAGAACAATATCGCAACAAACTATAATCTCTATGGACATAGTATAAGTATCTGCACAAATATGTCCAGCATCTGGAGTAAATACATAATTTGTAGTTCCAATGTTAGATGTATTTATTGCTGCAGGACTCCAGGTTCCAGAGATACCTTCTAAAGATGTAGTAGGAAGTGCTGGTGGGACATCGCCAAGACAATAAGGGCCTAAATCATTAAAAGATATTGGAATTATACTTTTATAAAGAATATAAGGTTCACTTGAAAAATCATCCCAATTTATTTTTATAGCTCTATCTAAAGGAGTACCTGCTGTTACATAACTAGCGGCGAGTATTTCCCATTGTGGAGGCATAATCGACCAGTTTGAAATCCCTTCCCAATTTCCGTCAGCAGTTTCGCTAAAGTAAATATTAATGTCAGCTGAAGATGTTCCACTTGATCGATCTATTTGATGATAAAATAATGGATTTATTTCGCAAATGCCAGATTCAAAATTACTTACATCATAACCTTCTAAAGTTGCATCTAAATTTGCAAGCCTCACTGTATAAGTATTATCTGATGCAGAGTTTGGAGTCATCTCAACTGGTCGATATCTATTTGTGCCGACACTTGAACCAACTGGGAATAAGTAAGTTGATGTAGTATTTGTATTTCGTGAAAGTTTTCCTCCATTTAGACTTGAAACAAAACCTGTTGTTCGTAGGATTGCGTTTTGATTTTGATTTTGCATAAAGAAAGTATGGGTTTCGGTTTGCAATTCTATATGCTTCAAATCTAAAACACCAGTTGCATATTGGTCTATTGGTTGAGTTTTTAACCCAGAACCATCAAGTGTAAGATTATTAAAAGCAGTTGTGGAAGTACCACCTAATATTTGATTAGCTCCTTCGAAAAAAACTGTACCCAAATTTGAAGTAAAAGTAGAGTTATTATACCAATTACCTAAAAGACGAATATGACCATCGCCAAGAAAATCTGAATTATTTCTAATATCTCCTGAAACATATAACTCGGCCGGACTGCCAGAATGTTCATCAATATTTAATTCGCCACCTACATTAGCTACACTCCCATTTACGTAAATATATGAGCCCTGTCGAGCGTTTATCTGTCCTCCGTTATTTAAGAGAGCTTGTGCATTTGACAAAACAGACATGCCTAATATAAAAGACAGTAGTAATATTTTATTTTTAATATTTCGCATTTTCAAACTTCAATTTTTTAAAACAGTAACTCTAACTAATCATCTACATTTTCAAGTTTATCAAGACGTTGTTCGATAGAATTCAACTGAAGTTGCAACGCCTCAATGGTCTCTTGTTGATTATCAATAATTTCTTGCTGCTCCTGAACGGCTTTTGTAAGAATTGGGATTAATTCAATATAATTTACTACTTTATATTTGCCAACAAAGGTGTCAGTATTATCAGACTTTGATTCAGCAGTACCTGAATTGAAAATATTTTTTTGTTTTACCATTCCCGGAAAAACAGTTTCAA
>JAQUBO010000200.1 GCA_028686735.1 Bacteroidales bacterium | reverse complement strand
TCAATTAAAATTTGATCACTCTCATTTTGTCTAAGTTTTTCATTTATTTTGGATTGAAACTCTAACAAATTTAAATGATTACCAAGGTATGCCCCAGTATTGAGTCTTGCAGTGTCTTTGTCAAATGAATTAACAAGTGCTTTAGCTATTTCAGGGTCAGTTGAATGAGCCACATCTAGTATATTCTTATAATTTTCCTTTTGTGAAATACTATGAGGATTATTATTTATAGCTTTTATAAAACTTTCAAAAAGGTCTTTTAAATCAACACTTTCAATTCTTTTCTTACTTAAGGTAAAAACTATCATTCCTATTCTTTCAACAGTATCTAGGAACGAAGGTAACTTATAGGCGTTAACTATAGCTTTGCTTATTAACTCCTTTTTTTGTTTCATAAACTCATTCGGCAGTAATTCAGCAATAGAATCCCACATGTATATCCTATCAGACAAATTTGGAATATTTTCAACTTCTTTCAGTATTAAGTCCCATTCTTCCCATGTTTGCTTCAATTTAATAGCAAGGGCATTTGCATTTACGAGTATTTTATACCCATCGTGTTTAATATTGTTCGCATCAGGAAGTTTTGAGTTTGCCAATTCTTCAAATTCAGTCTTAATATCAGCTCTCTTCTGGCTACTTATTTTTGTTTCCTTGGAAAGTATTGTTCTTCGTATTTCAATGACTTGAGATGCAATAAAATAATCATTCTGCATTAAACTAACTAGTTCCAAAATTTTTTCAACTGTATCATGGTCAATACCATATTCATCAAATTCGTTATCGCATAGATCGTCAGGCAAACATTTTGTAAATAGATAATTACAGATTCTTGAAATAGCAATATCTTTTAATTTTTGATTTGGCAATTCTTCTATATTTGGTATATTCTTATTATCAAAATATAATACTATGATAGCATCTATGATTGCATTTATGCGTTCATTCTTATTTTTTATTTTTGAAAGTTTAGGAATAATGTATGTGTTTATTAGTTGTTTGGGCAATTTATCATCTTTTGATTTAGGAATAATTCTTAGTATCAAAGATGTCCATAGATTCATCTGCTGTCTTTCTGAAGGCAAAGATCCTATTAGCTTTTCAATATTTTCAATATCTTTTTGTACATAATTATTTTTTAAAATTAAACCAGTAAAAACTCTTACAGCAAGTTCAATAGCTAAACCAAATATTTCAGTGGTATCAGGAGAGTCTAATAAGACATCAGGTTTAGCTTTTTCTTCTTTTACAGCACTCATAGTTTTTTTTGCAAAATCTTTACTCTTCAGAAAAGCTGCATGATACACAATCTCAAAACCCAATTCTATCTTATAAACTGATTTTTCTAACTCACTCCATGTCTGATTGAGTTTTTCACAGATAGTAGAGAAATCTTCTTCGTTATATTCTAAAATGGAAATTATCTTAACATACAAAAGACATTTAATACGGTTATCAAATAATGCATCAACCATATCAAAATACTTAAAATAATTAAGTATGCTAATTTTTTCTTTGCCCCTAACAACTTCTAGCCTATTTATCACCTCTGATATAGCAAATTTATAAATATCGATATCAACGACACTATCCAATAATATATCTATAATATTTGTATCGATTTTTTCAATACTTTGCTTCAAATAGGTGGTCAATGCTTCTAGAAAAGCATTATCTCGGTCAATAGATTTGTTTAATTTGCGACAAATTACTATTGCGTTATCAGGATATAGTCTAACTAAACTTGTAATAATGCTTTGAACTATCTCGAAATGTGATGCAGTTTGTTCTAGAATTTTATCTATATTGTTATTTATGCCATTTTTAGCAGTCTCTAAATACAAATCAAGGTTTTGGTCTTGATGAATATTTATTATTCTTGTAGCTTCATTTGCATAAATAGCAAAACAAGTACATCTTATAGCCAAATCTGATATTTTTTCAATTTCAGCATAAATTTCAAATAGTTTATTTTCTCCTTTATCAAAATCAAAATTGCATAAAGTACGTGCAATAAATAGTTTTATTGCTAATAAGTCATTAGTGCTTGAATTAGCCTCGATTGAAGCTATATATTTCTCTATTTTTCCTATCAACTCAAATGCTTTGTCTTTTTCTTTAAGATAAGGTAAAGGCATTGCAAAAATTTTATAATCGCCAGATTTAGGAACATATTTATCACTTTTATCGACAACTAATTTCAATCCCAATTCAATAACTTTTGCTACGTTATCATCTTTTTGATTACTACCTATCCAGTTTCTAATCAAAAACATTTTTTGACTTGTACTTTCTAATTGTCCAATTTTATCAATTAACTGTACACAGGTTTGATTTTCAGTAAGGTATAATATTGCATCTGCAAATTCTCTAATCTTTGGGTTGCGTATTTTCGAATAAACTTTTGTATTAACATCTTCTTTTGTAACGTCATCTATATTTTCTAAATTAGAATGTACAGAAAGAGAAATTTGGGCTAATGCCCAATCAAATGCATTGTCATTATCAGAAATGTTACCAGATAAATCTTCAATTAATCGAAAAGCTAACTTGGGATTAGAATACATCAATAATGATGCAATTTCTACTGCTGATTCTTTAATGTTCTTAAAGTCTTTTGACGAATCAATATCATTATAAAGTTCTTGAATATTTTTATGTATATCGTTGGGGACTGTTTCCTTTCTCTCAACGTATGCTCTAGCTATAGAAGCGAACATTTTTAGTTTGTCTTCTTTTAAAAAGGCAAGATTAGCCAAATTTCGGGCTTCCATATAATCTTCCAATACAAGACTTGCTGCTATTTCATACTGCCATACTGATGTACGACTAAGTTCTTTAAGTGAAGACTTTAAAACAGAATATTTAAGTATAGTGGGTATATACTTGTTTTCATTTTCCTCTTGAATTACGTCAAGAGCCACATTTGACACACGGCTTAATACACTAATTTTTTCGCTAGCTTCTAAAAGTTGCCTCCATCTTTTGTCTGTTAATAGTTTTATTAAATCATCTTTTTGGCCAGTTTTTTTATATTTTTCAGGTAAACGCACCAAAGAATCAACAGAGTCTAAATCTCTTAATAAGTATTCAATTACAATTTTATCAATCTTTTTTTCGTATGATCCAAGTTGTATTCTAGAAAAATCATTAAATCCATCAAAAATAAATTCATATTTACCCCAAGCATTTTTCTTTACAAATGGAATAAGCCGCAAAGAATCAATAATCTTTCTTTCGCTAATGCCTATAATCCTCGCAATATCCTTTGTGTTATA
Organism: Bacteroidales bacterium; assembly: GCA_028686735.1. Lineage (GTDB taxonomy): Bacteria > Bacteroidota > Bacteroidia > Bacteroidales > ML635J-15 > Bact-19. The sequence goes on along the minus strand of JAQUBO010000200.1, from coordinate 3,203 downwards.
TTTTTCATCATCAAAAGCAATTATTGCCAGTATAATTTTACAGTTTTCATCAATATCTGGTGTACTATTCCATACATATTGATAGATACTTCTCAAATCGTTTGTTAATTTATCCGTAATATTATCTAAACTTATCCCTCCTTTTTTTATTAAATCCCTCAAAAAGGCTATTTTTCCTGCATTATTTCGACATACTTTATTCACAACCTCAAATTGTTCTGAGGTAATACCATTACCAAAAATTTTTAAAGATTCATCTGTTGATAGAAAAGGAATTTCATACTTATCGTGTTGACAACCTTTCTTTAAAAGATTTTTGTTCTGTTGCCCGCTAAGCAACAGCTTTATATTTGCTTTGTCATAATGTAATTTATCCAGTATTTTTTCTTTAATCTCAGTTTGTCTGTCTTGGCTTATTTCATCCAATCCATCTATTATTAAATAAAAAGTTTGATTTTTTCTACTTCGTATACTTTCAGAATCAAGATATTTATTCAACCAATCTTCATTTGAAAAATGACTAACATTAACTTCTAATTCTAATTCGGAATCTTTATTTGCGAAATGGATTTGATTGCATAATGCTTTGAGAATTGATGTGTTTGAATATGTACTACTGTCTTTGTCATCAATAAAATATGAAATACAATTATTTGGATATTTTGCTATAAATTGATGTAAAATCGTAGTTTTTCCAATACCTTCCTCACCTTCAATAAAAAGCACATCAAAATCTTTAATTTTATTTTCAATAGTCTGAATAATATTGCCTCTATTTACTTCATTGTCAATATCAGGATTATATGCACCTCCGCTTAGGCTAGCCAAATCTTTTATGGTCAAAGTTGAGGGAGGCTGTAACTCATTTTGTGGTATTATAGCACAAAGTTCATTATAGTATTTGAAAGTGAAGTATAGGTATGAATTAATAGCATCAGCTATTTTTTCTGAAATTATTCTATTATTTATATGAGGGTCATTGTGTATATTAGAGTTCCTTAGGTGATATGAAGAATGTAACGATTTACCAAAATTGGTATTGTCTGTTAGTAAATTATTAAAATGGGGGGATAAGAACACTGGTTTCTCAACCCCACCTGAAGTCTGAGTATCATAAAAATTATTCCTAATAGTAGGTACTGACCTGTTAGAGGCTATAATAGATAATTTATCGAACAATTTATTATACCCCCACCCTAATGCTTTGCCTGCTGGGAAAGGAGAGTTATTTATATCAAATAATTTTTTAAGAAATGGTTCATACTTTCCAATTAATTCTTCCAAAATATCTTTATTTTGCTGTCCACTAGCGTATAACTCCAATTTTTCAAAAACTGACTTTGTTTCATCATGATTAGGTAATTTCTGTTCTAAAATGTATCTAAATATTTCTAATCCTTTATCAAAATCGACTCCAGAGAAAGCAGTCGTTTTATAAATCTTAAAGTCAGGCTCAATAAAAGTTTCCTTTAAAGAGTTCTTGATTTTTTGCCAGTTAGCTTGGTTTTTCATTGTTTTAGGTTTCTTTAAAAATATCTATTTTATTGTCGCACTTACAATGAAGCACAACAGTTCGCTCGCCTTTGCGAAGTTTTGGTAAAGATAAATGAAATTTATCTACAATCCAAAATTTCGTAAAGGCGGCTGTTGTACGGAGTCCCAGAGGGACGTAGTACGGCAGACGCCGTTAGGCGAGCGAACCGTTGCTCCGCAGACCGAAGGGATTGCGGAGCAACTTCTCTATTTACGACATAAATTAAATAACATTCGTAAACCAATTTTCAATTATTGTTTAACATTTTTGTTTAAAGCCTTGTAAAATCATTTTTTAATCAATTATAACTCCAAATTACTAATAGGTATTTACGAAAGTTGTAATGCATTTGTTAAACTAAAAATTCTGCATAATGCTTAATTATTTACTGCCTGTAAATATAATATTTCCAAATCAATATATAAAGCGATTAGCATAAAAATAATGAACTTTTTGTGAAGAGCCTTTACCCCAACAAACTCCCTAATCATTTTCATCCCGACTCTTAAGCAAATTATTGTTTCATTAAAAAAAAACGAAACAATGTTGCTTATAGGTCGGCATAAAACACATGGGGAATTATCCTAAGAATTCTTTAATCATCTTCACCTGTTTCGGCAATAAAATCCTTAATCTTTGTTTTCCTGGGCTAAGTTCGAGGAGTTGTTTGCGGATTGGAGTTAGCCAATTATAAATTGTGCGGGGTGTGGTTTCGTAATAATCCGCGAGTTCCTGTATGGTATATGTTGGCTTATTTCCCATACCTACAAATATATGGAGCTTCTGCAAAAATGCCAAATGCAAAGTAATTGCAATAGATGAAATCGAACTAACTCATTAAAATTTTACTGTTTTCGTAGCTACCTTTACACAAAAACAAAATACAACATGACTGATTTATATATCGATCTTGAATGGTTTTTTAACCAGGAACTTTTTTTAGTTGGTTACGCTTACTCTGTAACTACCTTCGGACAGCTATATGATGAAAGCTTAAATACCGAAAACATAATTCGCATGCTTCAACCGGTTGATGGCTATATTTATTTTTACGGACCGGATATCGGCATGCTTGAAAAATCTACCGGACTCGATATTCGCAATAACTTCAAATGTGTAAACCTCCTAAAAGTATTTCGCGATATTATGCCTGGAATGGACTCCTACAAACTCGCATACTTTGAAGAATTATTCGAAATAAAACGCTCACAACGCCAATACAAATCCAACATCTTCAAACTCTCCGAAGACTGGAACAACCCCTACAAAAAACAACATGTACTCAAATACAATATGGAGGATGTTGTTAATTTGGTTCGGTTGAAAAGGGAGATATTTTCACTATATGGTATAAAGGAGGATTATTTGGAGGGGGTGAGGTGGTGAGGGAATGATAGTTCAATTTTAAACTCAAAAGATAGATTTTAATCCTTCAATTATTGATGTGTAATAGTATTTATAAGATCTCCTACAAGCAGGATGATATGCGTCGACAATTACTCTATTTTGCTCACATTGGTAAAATATTGGGAACTTTGAATAAAGATCTGTTGTAAACTTTTTGGCTTGTTTCAAATCCCAGCCTATTTCCTGAAGATCATTCTCAAATAAATCCAAAACATTCCCAAAAATAATAATATTAGGATTTGCTATTTTTATTTGCTCTAAA
>JAQUBO010000034.1 GCA_028686735.1 Bacteroidales bacterium | reverse complement strand
CACTAAAAGTTCTTCTTTGACGAGCTTCGGTTGTCAGTTTGTAATTTGATCTTGTTGCCATAAATTTAACGTTTTAATTATTAAAATTCAACTCTTAAAACGGTCAACCTATTTCAGGCATTGACATAGTGCAGATTTTATTTTTATTGAAAGCAAAATGTTTTGAACAGAAGAACAAGAGAACAATAGAACATTTGAACATTTGAACAAAAAACAACAAACACTTCGACAAAAGCTCAGTGCATCGCAAAAAACAACGAACACTTCGACAAAAGCTCAGTGCATCGCAAAGAACAATCGAACATTTGAACAATCGAACAAATGTGATAATTTGTGCAAATATACTGTATCAATGTATCACATGATTACAGAATCACATTATTCTCCGATCACCAAACTCCATTGATAGTTTTGCCGCATTTAGGACATTTGCCTTTAAAGTTTTTCGCATTAGTACTAAAGCTATTACGTTCAATTATTTTCGCATTACAATATGGGCAATATGTGTTTGTCTTTTCTGATTGGATGTTTCCAAGATATACATATTTAATTCCTTTATCTTTTGCGATTTTATAAGCTTTTTCGAGGGTAGCTTGTGGCGTAGATGGTACACTTGACATTTTGTATGATGGATGAAACCTGCTGAAATGTAAAGGCACATCCTTGAAACCATTATCAGCGAGCCAATCGCACATTTCTTCAATCATTTTGAGATCGTCGGTGTGGCCGGGGATAATAAGATTAGTGATTTCTAACCAAACGCCGTTTTCTTTTAGTGTTGTTAATGTGTTAAGAATAGGTTGCAAACTTGCAGTTGTAATATCTCTATATATTGAATCATTAAAACATTTTAGGTCGATATTAGCTGCATCTATGTATGGGATTAGTTCTAAGAGCGGCTCCTGATTTATAAAACCGTTAGAAACAATAATGTTTTGTAAACCCTTTTTGTGTGCAAGTTTAGATGTCTCTAATACCATTTCGTAAAAAATTGTAGGTTCAGTATAAGTATATGAAATAGATGTACAATTGTTTAAGATTGCTGATTCCACAATTTGTTCAGGACTTGCTTCGGTATAATTGTGCTCGTTTATTGATTTTTGCGAAATGCTTGAATTTTGACAATTTTTGCAGTGCAAATTACAACCTGCTGAGCCAATCGAGAATGTTTCGCTTTGTGGTTTAAAGTGATAGAGAGGTTTCTTTTCGATGGGATCGATATGAATAGCAATAAGTTTACCATAAGTTAGGGCAATTAATTCTCCATTTTCATTTTTACGAGCATTACATAGTCCAGTTTTGCCGGGTTTGAGGATACAGCCGTGTGGACACAGTGTGCAAAGAACTTTATTGTCTTCTAGCTTTTCGTAATATTTAGCTTTATGATTTGTCTCGGTTGTAAAATCTTTTTCAGAAAAGACAATTGCTTCGTAAGTATATACATCTGCATCTTTCCAGCCCTCATAACCTATTCCTGCTTTATCGCGAGCACAATGTCCAAGAAATTCCTCTAAGCTCCAACCTGTGTCAGTTGCAACCTGTGGCAAAAATGTTCCTCCACGATATCCTTTTTTGATGTAAATTCCATGACGTCCAAGCTCAATTTCTGAGATATTGTCAATTTTTTTCATCGGTGTTAAAACAGATATTTCAAAGTCTATCTCATCAAATTCTGCCATAGTTACGGGTGAAAATCTGGTATCGTTAAAAGCTGCAGATATAGCCATTTCGACAATAACCTCATATAGCGGAATGTCTGGGGCAAAGGTTCCTATGCAGCCTCTTAAATTACCTCCTTTGTGCAGTGTAACAAAAGCACCACAATTACTTTTAAGGTTTTCGCTGTAACTATCCAAGTTTAGTTTAGGCTTTGAGTTTTCTATTAATTTAGTTTTAACTGATAATCGAGCAATTTCTAAAAGATGCTTTTTATCTTCGTCGCTTAGTTTAAAACTTGAGTCATTTTTTGCATTTATTGATATTGCCCAATATCCAACCACTCTGTCTTTACTGCCATAAGGTGAGTCGCCAGAGTTTTGATATTCAATTTGATTGTAAACATACTCATCTTGCGTAAGGTACATAAGGCTAAGGGCAGCTGACCAACCACAAATATTTGTTGCCAGATTATTTATATCTGAACTTTTATAAGTATTAATAATATCGATTAATGAGTCTGGATTACCACTGCATATTGCCTCGGCAGTTTTATTGTCAGTATCCACAGCATCAGAATATTCGGGATAATGCGAAAAATCACTTGAAATTACAAATAGATTATCATCATTAAAATAGGGGCGGAGAGCCTCTGCAACCAATTTTGGAGTATTAATACCATCGCTACCAATCACAATTGGTACAATCTGAAATTCTGTCTGTAAATGGTATTGTAAAAATGGAAGCTGGACTTCTATGCTATGTTCGGTTTTATGAGCTTCGGGATTAAAATTAAAAACATCATTATCTTTAATGAGTTTATTACACAAGTCGATATTTACTTTTACTTCACCAAGTGGCGTTTCGTAATTTCCTATATTATAAATTGATGCGCCGTTAAAATACGTGGTATGGCTTGAGGCAATTACAAATATATTTTTGTATTCTTTATTAGGATTTATCTGGTTAATTGCACTTGCAGCAACTTCACCGCTAAATACATATCCTGCATGTGGCGAAATAACCGCAATAGCATCTGTTTGTCTTTGTTTTGCTTTTGCAAATAAGTTAGTTAAGTCATTTGTAAGAGTTTTTTTATCTCCCGAATAAAATTGTCCGGCAACTACTGCTTTTCTGTTAGTCATATCATTATGGTTTTGAGCGTTTGAATCGATGCAAGTTCTGTTCATTAAAAGTATTGCGATTAATATGAATATGTTTTTATACATCTTATAATTACTTTTGTTTGTTGTTTTACAAATATAATAAAAAATTTGGGATTATAGGTGGTTTTGCGGATATAAATAAACAATGAAATTTCGGAAAAAACATAGAAATGAACCATATCGTTTAAAATTTTGGGATTATTCAAATTCTGGCAAATATTATATTACAATATATAATTGATAATCCGAAAAATTGGGAAAAATAGATAGTTGAATTTCAATGGTATGGCTTATCGAAAACCTTGTTGGTGGGATTCCCTACTTCAACAACAACACTTCTATTCTTCGATTTTCTGCTGCTTTCCAATCTTCGTCTTCGATGTTATAGATAGGATGTTTTTCGCCAAGTGGTATTGTAATAATTCTGTCTTCGTTAATGCCTTTCTCGACAAAATATTTTTTTGCCCAATTACATCTTTCGTTTGAGAGTCTCATATTATATTCATCGGTATCAACTAAGTCAGTATGTCCAAAAATTACAACATCTAAAATGCTATCTTGTTCTAAATGCTCTACAAGAAGCTCTACGTTTTTAACATAATCTTCTATTAGGACATGTCCATTAAAATCAAAATAGCCAATGGCTTGAGGTATTGAAACAGGTTTTTTGTTATTATACAAACTGTCGAAATTTTGCCAGTACGCATTTGGTAAGGATTTCGTTTCATCTAATTCTTCCGGTAGTTTGGTGTGTATAGTTTTGCTTGTTGTTATTTTTTGTCCAATATTATTGTTGTAGGTTAGATTAACTCCATTTAATTTATCTATTGAGTTTGTGCGAAAACTTATAACGTAATAATTGGCACTAAGATATGGCAGCTCTGTCCATACTCCAATTATTTCTTTGTTGGATTGAATACCAAAATACTTTCCGCCAGTATATGATGCTAAAACTTCTAATAATGCTTTGTTAACATTTTGTCCAAATGAGATGCAGCTGATTTTAATATTGTTTTTCTTTGCTTTTTCGGCAATCTCTAAGGCGGAGATTGCTTTAGCATCTTTTACAAAAAAAGAAGAGTTCTCATATCCGTCAGTAAAAACAATAATTTCTTTATTTTGACTGGCACTATCGAGTATATAAAGCCCTTCGCCAATTGCTGCATAAAGAGCCGTTCCTCCTCCAAAACCATCTAATCCGCGGGCTTTATAGTATCTGTTTAAACTTTTTTTGTCTTTTGTTAATTCTTTAAGAAGTTGGATGTTGTCATCAAATTTAATAATACCTAGTTTATCTTGGTCGTATTTGTTATTTATGAATGATTTAGCTGCACGTTCCAGAGTATTTATAGGTTCTTCCATTGAGCCGCTGTAATCAAGCACCATTGAAATATCTCGTGGTATGATTTCGGTTGAGACGTATTCTTGAACTTTAAAATCGTTTATTTTACTAATTTTGCCACCTGTGTATGTTTCGGCTAATCCAATAAAGTGTTTTTTAGATTCATAATCAGAAATTGTTGGAGGTGCTAGACCGTGTACAAAATTACCTGCACTATCAACAACAAGGACATATAATTTAACTATATCTGGAAATTCACTTAGGTCAGTTGAAAAAATCTCATAATCTAATCTTACGTTTTTGCGAACTTTAGTGTAATTGGTTTCACCTGTGATATATTTGCGGCTTATCATGTGGGGGGTAAAAACTTTTGTGTCTTCGCTGCCGTTAAGATAAGCTGTTAGTATTATATTTTCACCGCTTTCGGGTTTGTGTTTTAAAAATCCTTTTAGTTCTTGAACAGCCTCACTGCATGAGATTTTTACCGAATCGGCATCTTCGACAATCCAGGTTAAAGTAATGTCTTCTCCTTTAAAAAAAGTTTTGTTTCCTGAAAAGTGTTTAATTTTAGAGTCGTAAGCATATATTTTAAAATCTTTAACCTCGAAAGTGCCATCTGTGCGGTATATTTCTATTCTGATTTCCTTATTTTCTTTAATTTGGATATAAATATCTCCAGCAGGAGGTAAAGAACTGCTGATATTAATAAATTTTACGCTATCTGCATTTTTATATTGCCACGATATATTTGCATTGTCGTGTCTTGGAACCCTAATTGGATAATCCAGAGTTTCGATAAAATTAACTTTAACTTTTTTTGATTCGCTTTTTGAGTAACCATATTTATTAAATGCTGTAATTGTAACTGTTGTATCTTTATTTGAACTAAAAGGAATTTTTCCTGTCAATGCAAACTCTTCATCTATTAGTCCTATTTTTACATATTCGGCGTTTTCGACTTCCCAATTTATGGAAGCTGTTTCTTCGTCAGTAATTTCTGATGGTATGTTTAGTTTTTCAAATGTAGGAGGGAGAACCCTTATATTGATTTTTTTCTTTTTTCTTTGATTACGTTTTTTTGCAAAAAAGATATAAGAACTTGTTTCTTGAGGAGCAACTGTGATTGAGCCACTTAGTGGTAATTTCTTATTACTAATCTCGTAACAAAAAACTTCTTTAGCATATTTTGCTTCCCACGATATACAAATTGAATCGCCAAGAATTATGGTATTGCTTTTATTTGTTCTTACTTTTATTTGTGGCTTTTTTGCCGAAACTTCAAGAACAATGGCTAATAGAAATATAGCAAATAGTAAAAATGGTCGGAAAATCTTCATTTTAGCTTATTTTTTAATATAACGAGGTTTGAGGTTAAATTATTGAGTGAAATTACAAAAATAGATGTTTATTGTAATTGTTTGCATCGAAAAATGTAAATGTTAGTAGGTGTAAAAGAAAAGAAAATATTTATCTGATTTTTTATGAATTTTTTGAATCGGTTTTGTCATGAAATTTGTTGTCGTCCGCCAGTTGTCGGATGAACCATATAGACAAATTTACACGCCAAAACCTAAAAAGTTACCAAGCTAATTTATTGTAGTTGTATTGCATCTGCTATCTGCAAAAAATAATCAGTTGACCATATTTTTAAGAATTCAGTATCTTTTATAAATGGACGAACATCATCTTTAACCCTTTCAATATTTGTTTCAATAATCCTTTTATATAGTAATTGCTTAAACTCTTGTTGCGAAAAATCTGCAGTAACATGGGCACTTTGGACACAACGTTCTTTTAAATGATTAAAACCAAGTTGATGATTATTTCTTACATACCACTCTAAATCGTACCAATCACGTCCTTTAACTCTATTTTTCCAATTTCTAAATAAAAACGCATGCATTTTGCCAGCGAACAAATCAGGAATAGTAAAACACCTTGTCATAAATGAAAAAGGTAACATCAATAATTTTTGCTCTGTATCAAAACCCAATGGAGGGTTCGTATCAAGCTCAATTTTAATTTTAACAGAACGTTCTGTTTGAAAGGCGATATTATATATTTCTGAATTGTCTTTTAAAAATGTCGACTCAATTTGTGAATTATTTGTTTTTTCTTTTTTTGAAATTGTGATAGTCCTTCCTAATGCATAAAATTCAGCAATAATAATATCGAAATAATCCTGTAATGTAAAATTATCGTCTCGTTTTAGAAGGGAAAAATCCATATCTTCAGAAAATCTAGGTAGTCCATGAAAAATTCTCAAACAAGTGCCTCCATAAAATGCGGCTTTATCAAAAAAACCAGCTCTATATAATGCAGAAAGCGTTACTTGTTGCATAACCTCATGTAACGCATTTCTTCGATCCTCAGTTGTTTTTATCTCGTATCGAGATAGCATTTGGTCAAATATTACACTCATCTTTAATGTACTTATATAATAAATTTATGTCATTTTTCTTGTATCCCACTTTACTGCAATCTTCAATGATGTTCAGATTCCATCTAATAATGCCATCAATATTAAATCTTAAGTCCTCAATTAAGAACTCCTTTACTGATTTTATAGATTGAAATTTTACTCCTGATTTGGTTGAAATAATATCACACAATGCTTTTTCTGGACTTGCTAATAAATATGCGTAAGTATCTTCAATAATTACTTGAGTAATTCCAATTGAAAAATATTTGTCTGGTACGGAAATATATTGGAAACTGCCAAATTTTGTGTTATATTCTTTTTTTCTTTTTAAAGTTACCGAATACGTGTTATAAACTCTCTCCGGAATTAAACCATGTAGCCACAACGCAGTTTCCATCGAAATATATGACGGTCCATATAAGTGATTTGCAATAAGCTCTTTCGATATGGGCAAATTGGTGATTTTAGGCGATACAATATATAAGCCTTTCTTCAGTCTAATCAAAATTCCTTTTTTTTCTAAATTCGCTATTTTGTTTTTAGGATATTTATGATTAGGAAAATTACTGGCAATTGTCTGGTAACTAAGAGGAATTACACCATATTTAATTAATTCTTGCATTGAGTTGAAAATAATTATTTTACAAAGATAGCTAATTTTACACACCAAGTTGATTTTTTTTCAACTATCTATGCATTATTTGTGATTATTGTTAGATTTTAACATTTTATAAATAAATATCCATGCTGTATTAAACAATAATTTTTTGTTAAAAATGGTTAATTACTTGAATTTTGAGGATAGTTTAATAACTTTGTGCGGTGTTTTTTTGGGTTGTTATACTCAAAAATTTAAAAAAATAAATATTATTGAAATGAAAATAAATAAAATATTCTTAGTTTTTACTTTTGTATTAATTGCAGCATTTACTTATGGGCAAGATGTAAATTCCCAAGCAAGAAAATTTAATAAAATGTTAGCTCTTATAGATTTGGCTTATGTTGATACTGTTGATTTAGATGATCTTGTTGAAGTTGCAATTGTCGAAATGTTAAAAGAATTGGATCCTCACTCGGTTTATATCAGTGCCGAGGAGATTGAAAAAATGAAAGAACCTCTTGAGGGCAGCTTTGAAGGTATTGGCATACAGTTTAGAATAATGGAAGATACTCTTGTTGTTGTTGGAGTTATAAGTGGAGGACCATCCGAAAAAGTTGGTTTAACAACAGGCGATAGAATTGTAAAAGTGGATGATGAAGTTATTGCTGGTGTTAAAATTGATAATGCCGGAGTTGCTGAAAGATTACGCGGAAAAAAAGGCACCGAAGTTAAAGTCTCAATTAAGCGTAGAAGTGCTAAAAATTTACTGGATTTTAAAATTATTCGTGATAAAATTCCAATTTACAGTGTTAATTCTAGTTATATAACAGATGATAAAGTGGGATATATTAGATTAAGTCGATTTGCTCGATCAACTGAAGCAGAATTAGATTCGGTTTTTACAAAATTTGAAAATGCTGGCGTAAAAGATATTATTTTAGATCTTTCGGGTAATACTGGAGGATATCTCGATAAAGCGGTAAGTTTGTGTGATGAGTTTCTAAAAGACGAAAAACTTATTGTTTATACCGAAGGTTCTAAAATGCCGCGTATGGAATATAAATCAACCGACAAAGGTAGATTTCAAAAAGGAAAACTTGTGGTAATTGTGGATGAAGGCTCAGCTTCAGCTTCAGAGATTGTATCTGGTGCTTTGCAAGACTGGGATAGAGCAGTTATTGTAGGTAGAAGAACATTCGGAAAAGGACTTGTACAGCGCGAAATGATGCTAACCGACGGATCTGCTGTGCGACTTACTATTGCACGCTATTATACTCCTACAGGTCGCTTGATACAAAAACCCTATAAAGAAGGATACGACGAATATGCACAAGATATTACTAATAGATTTTTGCATGGCGAATTTATGAATGTTGATAGCATACAATTTGCAGACTCACTTAAATATACAACTCTTGTTTACAAGAAAAATGTATATGGTGGCGGTGGTATTATGCCTGATGTTTTTGTGGCGGTTGATACTACTTTAAGGTCTGATTATCATATCGAATTATTGAGAAAAAATATTCTGTTTACGTTTATTTCAACTTATGTTGATAAAAATCGTGCCGATTTTAAAGCAAAATATCCTGATGTTGTAAGCTTTAGAAAAAACTTTGAAGTTGATGATAAAATTCTTAATCAATTATTGACTGAAGCAAAAGAGGCAGAGATTAATCTCGATTCGCTTACGGAACCAACTATTGAGCAGAATTTATATCTGAAAAGTCATTTAAAAGCTCTTATTGCTGGAGATATATGGCAAAATAGTGAGTTCTGGCAAATATACAATGAGTTTAATCCTTTCTTTAAAAATGCCGAAAGCATAATTCTTGATGATAAGCAGTACAATGCGTTGCTAAAAGGTAAATAATGGAAGCTGTTGTTGACTGGATTCTGGTAAATCGTATTGAAATTATTGCTGCTATTCTTGGAATTGTTGGGATATTTTTGCAAATTAAACAAAACCACTGGTATTGGCTTACATCAATAGTTATGGTGAGCATGTATATCTTTGTCTTTTATGACTCGGGCTTTTATGCTGATATGTCATTTCAAGTTTATTATCTTGCTATAAGTTTGTATGGCTGGTATTTTTGGATTACCAGAAAGGAGAGTCCTCAAAAAGACAAAAATGATAATATCACAACGACAAAACTTAATTTAAAACAGTGGATTATTTGCTTATTGGTTGCATCGGTATTTTTTGCAATTATTTATTTGATATTAAAGAATTTTACAAATTCATCAGTGCCAATTGGTGACGCTTTTACAACTGCTTTAAGTTTTGTTGCTACATGGTTGCTGGCCCGTCGAATATTAGAAAACTGGGTGTTTTGGATTGTTGTAGATATTGCCTCGACAGGATTGTATGTTTACAAAGGATTATACCCAACAGCAATTTTGTTCTCGGTTTTAAGTGTTTTAGCTTTTGTGGGATATTTTAAATGGAAAAATGCACTTGTAAATGAATAAGCAAATTAAAATAGTTATTACAGGTCCCGAATCGGTAGGAAAATCTACATTAACACAAAGTTTAGCAAAACACTTTAATGCTCCTTGTTTAGTAGAACTTGCAAGGGAATTTGTGGAAAATCTCAAACGAGAATATAATTTTAATGATGTCTGTGAAATAGCACGTTTACAAATAAAAAAAGAGCTGGAGTTTGAAAAGAAAAATGACGAATTAGTGTTTGTAGATACTGATTTAATCATTACTAAAATTTGGCTAAAACGAGTATATAATAATGTCCCTGCTTGGATTGATGAGCATCTTAAGTTAAAACCAGCATCTTTACATTTACTTTGTTACCCCGATTTACCATGGGTTTATGATCCAGTTAGGGAAAATCCAGATAATAGATTGGAACTTTTTTACCAATATCAAAATGAGATCGAACAGTTGAAAATTCCATATAAAATTATTACTGGCTTTGACGATGAAAGATTTGAAAATGCTCTTGTGGCGGTGCAAAGTTTATTGTGATACTATGAATTTTACTTTTTTTCTTGTGTTCTACGTGTAATTTCCTTATGCCCTTAGTGGTACGAATAAAAAATAAACCACAAAGGACACTAAGAATTCACAAAGGACACAAGGTGTTGTTTATAGGATCTCTACTTCTACTGTTCTTCTGTTCGTTTGTTCCATTGTTCCATTGCGATGTGCTGCGATGTGCTGAGCTTGTCGAAGTGAGCTTTTCGCCGAAGCATTCGTTTATTCCATTGTTTAATTGTTCTCTTGTTCTTACTTCAAACTATCAATAATCATGAGGCATCGACACAAATCTCACCGATTACCAACAAGGTGGTTGAGCCATTTTTTTATGTAACGACCGTAAATCGATAAACTGATAAACCGCTCAACTTACAAATCAGCAATAAATGCCCCTTTATCCGAAACATCAAAAATATTTAGTCCTATATCTTTGTTTTCATCAAGCCATTGTTCTATTCTATAAAAGCTATTACTGCTATCTATAATTATGGTTTTAAAGTCAAAAATATCCTTAATGTCTTTTAATCGTGCAGGAGTATTATTTGACAGTACAACATAATCAAGTTTTGTTTTTTCCTCGAAATCATATATCCTCGGAAAAAAGTTATCATCAGCTACAAAAATACGAAGATTATTAAAACCAATAAAACTCTTTTTATAAAACACTGCCTTATTGTCAATTACTGCAACATTTGAAAGGAGCGATTTTGAGGACGTTGACAAATCAATATATTTCTCTTTATCCAAACCTTTTTTTAGCCAATTGTTTTTTGCAGAAAATTCGATTTGCTTATTCAATGCAGAATCTATATTTGCAAATAGAATATTGTCTTTTCTATCTATCACATTTATCGCAGTAACTTTATTTATATTATAGATAATCAGATGTTTCTGGTTGATGGACTTAATATCCTGAAATAAATTTGTGGCAGCAAATACGATCATAAAACTTACTGCGATAAATAAGTGTTTATATTTCTTCGTGCTAAAAAAGAAAATTGCAAAAAATATTATTGTAAAGTACAGTATAAATAGTTGGGGGGCACTAATATAAATATTTTCGCTTACAGAAAAAGGCAATGATTCTATGCTACTGCTAAAGTAGTTCATGGTTTTAACAATTAGGCTAAGCACTTTTATTATAAATGGTGCAATCATGCCAAATCCAGAAAAAATAAATGCTAATATGCAAACCCAAATTGCAAGTGTGGACAATGGTATTAGTAAATAATTTGCAAGAATAAAATAATTAGAAAATTGGTGGAAATAAAACAATCCTATCGGAGCGGTTGCAATTTGTGCAGCTACCGAGACAGCTGTTAGCGACCAAACTTTATCTATCCATTTGTTTTTCACTTCAAAAATGCCATAAATTTTTGGATATAGTAATATTATCCCAATAACTGCCGCATACGATAATTGAAAACCAATATTAGTGATATTTAAAGGGTTTATTATCAATAAAATAAATGCTGATACTGCTATGGCATTAAGTGAACCCGCACTTCGGTTTTGTAGATTTCCTAAGGCCATAATACTAAACATTAGGGCTGCACGACTTACCGATGGCGAAAGTCCTGTAAGTGTAGCATAAATCCAAATAAATATAATTATTAAGGCAGTTTTAAGATATTTAAGCCTCTTATTTTTGAGGAATGAAAAAATAAATACAAGTATTCCATAGATAATTCCAACATGCAAACCCGATACTGCCAATATGTGCATTGCTCCAGAAGAGGAGTATGAGTGTCGTAGTTCATCGCTTAGTTTATCTTTATATCCTAATGCAAGAGCTGATACAACTGCTAACTCATCATTACTAAGACCGTTTTTCTCAAGACTTGCAATAAGGTTTTGTCGAAAATTTAACATTTTGTGTTGAAATCCAATATCGAAATTATCTTGTAGAAGTTGCCAATCGTCTCCGGTTATAAAATCAGAATTGTAAATTAAATTGTATGTTAAATACTTTTTGTAATCAAACTCTTCGGGATTTCCTTTATTCTCAATTGCTGATAATAATGGACTAAAAATTATCTTATTTCCCGCTTTTAGATTTTGTGTTCTGTTATCATTCTCAATATACAATAAGGTTTTCCCTTCGGTAGATTGCCATATTGTATTGTTTTTAACAGCAATAATATTTAATTTAATAGTAGTGGTTTTTTCTGAAATTTTAGGATCTTCTGATATTTCTCCAATGATATAACCTTTGTAATCGTTGAGGTTTTCATTATTGTGTGAATTAATATAATTAACTGTTAAAAGGACTCCAAAAGATATAATAGTTAAATGCGTAACAATTCCTTTTATAAAGTTAAAAGCAAATTTGTTTAAGAAATGTAAAACTATTACACAAGCTGTTAATATAGCTGTAGTAAAGAGTAAGAACAGCTCTGGAGGTTCAATTATTATTGCAATTAACACCCCAATAATAAATGCTAAAGTAAGCCTGACAAAAGGATATTTTCTTATTTCTTCAATCAGGTTTGTTTGCATAATTTAAAATAATATTTGTCAACAAAGTAAGTGTTTCAGCTAGAGTAATCGATATTATTCTTATCTGCCACGATAATTTGACAAGCACTAATTATATTTATTCATATCTTCAAATAGTTCAATCAGCTGATCGTCTGTTAAGTCCATAAATGTTATAGCAGCTTGGGCATCCTCAGCAAAAGTATGATTGGGGTATTTTTCGAGATATTGTAAATAGTAATTTTTAGACTTTTCGGTGTCTCCAATATGAGTATCATAAATAAAAGCTTTCAAAAATAAGGCTGTTGGATATTTTTCATAATTGAGATACTCTTCTTCTAAACGGGTTAGATATCGGATTGCATTGTGTGGTTGTGAAAAATTCATTGCAATTTCTGCTGCTTTAAAAAGATATTCGGGTGATAAACTGTCATTAGGATATGTGTCCGAATAATCTAAATATTTATCAATCATAGCGATTGCTTTTTCACGATCAGGTGTATCTTCGTTATATAGTTCTTTTTCAAATTCACTAATCTCATTTACAAGTTGTTGTTGTTCGGTTAGTGTTGTGTTATTGCATGCAGATATAATAACGCATAGCAGAATGACTGGGACTAAAGTTGTTTTATTCATAATAATGTTTTTTTAATAATATTTATGGTCAAACATAATAAAATAATAATATATATATGTTTTAAAGTTTTACTTTATATGATGTTGCGACTTTACCTTTGGCAATATTATTAAGTTTGTTTTTTACAAATCTCTTTCTGATTGTAGAGATCCTGTCAACAAATACAATACCGTTAAGATGGTCGTATTCATGTTGCACAACTATTGCTGGATAGCCTATTAGGTTTTCAGTAATTTTGTTAAAATCTCTGTCATAGTATTCAGTAGTGAGGTTTTCGATTCGATCAACATTTTCGTTAATACCGGGTAAACTTAAGCATCCCTCTTCAATTCCAATCGTGTCTTCTGTATTAAAGGTAATTTTGGGATTTATAAATACTCGTAAAAAATCTTTCATTTCGGGTTCGTCTTTTGCTAACACTCGTGCATCTATAGTTATTAAATTGATGTTTAATCCTATTTGAGGTGCTGCGAGCCCTATTCCATCTGACTTATACATGGTCTCAAACATATTGTCAATAAGCTCATTAAGATTTGGATAAGTTTTATCAATGTCTTTTGATTTTTTTCGTAAAACAGGGTTGCCATATAAATAAATTGGAAGTATCATAAATTGTATTTTTCTTTTTCTAAAAATGATTGTAAAATAATTGTTGCACTAATTTTATCTACTGTTGTTTTATCTTTTCGTTTTTCTTTCTTTATTCCAACATCTATCATAGTTTGAAATGCCATTTTTGAAGTAAAGCGTTCATCAACTTCTATGAATGTCATATTCTTAAAAACTTTCTTTAATCTGTTAAGCACTGGTTCGATATATTTAACCGATTCTGATGCTGTGTTGTTCATTTGAACTGGCATACCAACAATTATTTTTTCAACTTCGTTTTTTGTAAAATAATCCTTAAGATATTGTTCTAGCTCGAACGTGGGTACAGTTGTTAACGCAGATGCAATTATTCGGCTAGTGTCGGTAACAGCAATTCCAGTTTTTTTTCTGCCAATATCTAGTGCTAAGTATCTTTTCATTTTTTTACAAAAATATCCTTGTTTTTGTTAAAAAGCAACCAAATTGCTAAATTTTCGTTATTATATTAATAATGTATCTAATAAATGCTTATATTTACACATTGTTACAAGCAAAAAATTGAATTATGAGAAAAATTGTTTTTTTATTGACTTTTCAAATTATTGGTTTGTCTGTGTTTTCGCAAATTACTACACGTACTGATCTTAATATTGTTGATTTAGTAACTGATACTCTTATTAATGGCTGTACTTCTGCTAGTAATGTTACCGTTAACTCAGGAGCTTATGGGTATTTTGCAAAAGGAAACTCTAGTTTTCCTTTTGGTTCGGGAATAATCCTTGCATCAGGTCCTATCTCTAATGCAGAAGGTCCTAATACTTCGGGAAGCTTAGGAGGTACATTAAGTAGTGGCTCAGACCCCGATCTCCAGATGTTGATACCTACACACAGTGTAAAAGACGCAACTGTGTTAGAGTTTGATTTTATACCTGCAAGCGATACTGTTCGATTTAATTATATTTTTGGCTCTGAAGAATTTCCCGAATATGCTAATTCGAATTATAACGATGTGTTTGGATTCTTTTTATCTGGTCCTGGTATATCTGGTCCTTATACGAATAGTGCAGTGAACATTGCCATGTTACCCAATAATCAACCTGTAACAATTGATAATGTTCATAATTACGACTATTATATTGCTTATCCCACTTCAGGTAATACATCAGCAGGATCATATAATGGTGCAGTTCAATATGACGGAAATACGATTGTATTGACTGCTGAATATGTTGTAACAGCTTGCGAGACATACCATATAAAACTAGCTATTGGTGATGCCGGAGACTCTGCTTATGATTCTGGCGTTTTTATCGAAGCAGGTAGCTTTATTAGTGGTGCTTCTATTGATGTTGTTAATAATGCCCAAGTTGGCGAATCTGGTGATTTGTGGGAAGGTTGCGAAAACTATTATGTTATTTCGCGAAATGAAGGAGACGAGGCAGAAAATGATCTTGTAATTCAAGTAGGTATTGACGCAGCATCTACGGCTACGCCTGGAGAACCTGAAGAACCTGGAGCTGATTACACGCCTTTCCCAGATGAGATTATTATACCAGCAGGCGTAATGACAGATACTATTTTTTATTCTGCTTATAATGACGGGATTGAAGAAGGACATGAAACAATTATTGTAAGTTTTTACACTGCATGCCCTTGTGGCAATATGTCGTCTGCTGTTTATGATACTATTTGGATATATGATGCAGAGTTTATTAAGGGAGGAATACAAGATGTTCAATCGTATTTTTGTGGGGTGGATGCTCCAGAGTCTATAAATTTGGTCGGTAGTTGTAATATAGATCCAGCAGTTGATTATTTTTGGAGTACTGGTGAAAATACAAGTACAATTACTGTTTATCCTGATGTTGGAGCTACCCAATATGGGCTAACTATGGTTGATGTTTGTGGAAACGAAGTTTATGATTCGATTACAATTAGAATTTCTGATATGGCAGAAACTTCACACGAAATTGTTAATCCGTCTTGTTATAACGAATGCGATGGCTATATTATAATGACGATGGAAGGAGAATTTAGTCCTTTTACATATAGATATGCAAATAGTCTTTATTATTATATTGAAGATAGTGTGCATTATAGTAGTTCTGGTGCTTTTGGAAACCTTTGCCCAGGTACTTACAAAATCACTGTAACAGATAATATTGGTTGTTATAAAAGATATCAATATACTCTTGATAATCCACCACCCATTGATTTGTCTCCAGGCATTCTTGAGACAGATATGAAATTTTGCGATCACCCTGGTGAGTTGATCTTAAATGCTGAGTCAAATCAATTAATTCCAAGTTTCTTGTGGAGTAATGGACAAACAACTTCATCAATTACCGTTACACCTACAGCAGGAGATAATATCTATTGGGTTAAGATTTTTGATAATTGTGGTAATTATTATCAAGATGAGATTTCAGTTAAATATTCAGATTTATCAGTACAAATTACAACAACACCAGATATGGGCACTTGCGATGGAACAGCTTTATTATTTGCAAGTGATGGAATTTGGCCATATACATATTATTGGCAGACACCACTTTCTAGTTTTGGGCCAAGTCAAACAGATTTATGTTTTGGATATTATGATGTGTTGATAACAGATGATATTGGTTGCGAAACAACAGAAACTGTCTTTATTGAGGAACATAATAGCGTGCCGCAGTCGTTCTATGATGATATATTTACTGTATTCCCCAACCCCTCAAAGGATAAGTTTAATATAGCCTATAAAAAAACTGATTTGCGTAATATAGTTATTAATATCACTGATATTAAGGGGAGTGTCGTATATAAGTCGCAAATGTTAGATCCAAATACAGTTATTAGTGGACTGGAGTGTGGCGTGTATTTTGTTAAATTGTACCACGAAAAGACATTATTGGCTGTTCAAAAATTAATAATTACAAAATAAAAATCATTTAGTATAATTTTTTATTGTAAATCTCACTTGTATTTTACAAGTGAGATTCTTTTTGTTTTGTAGGTTAAAAAGATTTTGTATTTTTAAAAAAAATATTTTTGGAAAGGATATATTATGTCAAAGGAAATTAAATTTAGTCTTATTTATCGTGATATGTGGCAGTCAAGTGGAAAATATGTTCCTCGTCTTGACCAACTAAAACGAATTGCACCAGTTATTGTTGATATGGGTTGTTTTAGCCGTATCGAAACTAATGGTGGTGCTTTTGAGCAGGTGAACTTGCTCTATGGTGAAAATCCAAACACGGTGGTTAAAGAATGGGTTAAACCTTTTAACGAAGCTGGAATTCAAACTCACATGCTAGAGAGGGCTTTAAATGGAATTAGAATGTTTCCTGTTCCTGCTGATGTTAGAAAGTTAATGTTTAAAGTGAAAAAAGCCCAAGGAGTTGATATTGCACGTTCATTTTGTGGGCTTAACGATCATCGAAACCTTGAATTATCAATTAAATATGCCAAAGAGGCTGGAATGATCTCACAGGCTGCTCTTAGTATTACTCATTCTGATATTCATACAATAGATTACTATATGAATATTGTTCAGAAATCAGTAGAGTATGGTGCAGATGAAATATGTCTTAAAGATATGGCAGGTGTTGGAAGACCAACGACTTTAGGAAAGCTTGTTCGAGAAATAAAAACTGCGTATCCCGATTTAATTGTTCAATATCACGGACACTCTGGACCTGGGTTTTCTGTTGCCTCGATTCTTGAAGTTGCTCGTGCTGGTGCCGATTATATTGATGTTGGAATGGAACCTTTGTCGTGGGGAACTGGGCATCCTGATATTATTACTATTCATGCAATGCTGAAAGATGATGGTTTTAAAGTCCCAGATATTAATATGAAAGCTTATATGCAGGCTCGTGCTTTATCACAAGAATTTATTGACGATTTTCTTGGTTATTGGATAAATCCAAAAAATAGATTCTTGACCTCACTATTGGTTGGTTGCGGATTACCTGGTGGTATGATGGGAAGCTTAATGGCTGACTTAGAGGGTGTACATCAAGGAATAAACCAAACCTTATCTGCGGCTGGGAAACCAACACTAACTGTTGATGAGCTCCTAGTAATGCTGTTCGAAGAGGTACAGTATGTCTGGCCTAAGTTGGGATACCCACCTTTAGTAACTCCTTTTAGTCAGTACGTCAAAAATGTTGCCTTGGTAAACATTATGTTTATGCAGCAAGGTAAAGGTCGATTCGAAATGATTGACAAAAATACTTGGGATATGATCCTTGGTAAAGCTGGAACTCTTCCAGGTCCTTTAGCTCCAGAAATACTTGAGCTTGCGAAAAAAGAAAATAAAGAATTCTATACTGGAGTGCCACAAGATGCTTACCCAGATGTACTAGATACGTGCCGAGCAGAGATGGCTGAAAAAGATTGGGATACAGGTGAAAATGACGAGGAGTTATTTGAATATGCAATGCACGATCGTCAGTATATTGACTATAAATCGGGGGCGGCTAAGCAAAGATTTGAAGAGGAACTTAAAAATCTTAAATCAAAAACGACTGAAAGTACTGCTAAACCATCTAAAACCTCAAATAATCCAAAAATTAAAGAGATTAAATCTCCGTATATGGGAAAACTCTATTTTGATTTATCTTTAGAAATGGATCCCGAATGCATAAAATGTGGCGATACTATTAAAGTTGGGCAAAGAATATCTTACCTTGAGTCATACCATAATTATCAAGAAATTGTTTCAGACTTTAATGGGAAATTGAAAGAGGTTTTCTTTGATCATGGCGATTTTGTTAATAAAGATGAAGTGATTGCATTGGTAGAAGTGGACTGATAAAATATAGTCTATTTAATTTAGATATCTGGAAAACAGAAACTGATACTAAATAATGTCTGTGAAAGCTTAAGTTTGGTTTTTATAGACATTATTTATTTGTACTTATGCACGACGAATTAATATCAAAAATATGAATATAATATTTTTCTAAAGTTTTGCCTATAAATTTAGGTTCTTCATTTACAATAATTTCTGTGTCCCATGTGGTATTAGATCCAAATGGAGTTTTGCAATAATTATTTGTCTTATCAGATGAAAACATTATTCTAAATGGAATGCTGTCTTTAAGGCCAGTAATAACAAGTGAATCGCAAATTTTCTCAAGCTCAATAGAGGGAGTTAACCATAATTCGGACGAGGTTTCATAAAACTTCCCATATTCGCCAGAGGCAATCATTATTGTTCGCACTTGAATGCTTCCACTATAATGACGAACAAGCTGAATAGAGTCTAATGTATTGTTTCTTAAGGCAAGTGCATGATTTTCATAGTTATCTGTGCAATAAGTCCAAAATCCAACAGAGATAATAATTAGACCCAATATAGTTTTGCTAAATTTACTAGTCATAAAGCAAATATTTTTGTCGTGTTTTTCTGAATTCTAGTAAGCCATCTTGCCAGGTAGCACGAATGGCTTCTTCTGAAATTTGATTTTTTACTTGAGAGCGAAATGCAGTATCTCCCGATAGTAAATCTATGGAATTAGATTTTTTGAAAAACACATCTTTATCAGGAAATAATTTATATAAGTTTAAAATAATATTGATATTGAGTTTATTATCTTGCCAATCGAAAATCGAATAATTTTCAGATAAATCAAATCCATAACATAGCTCTCCATTTAACTTCGGATTTGAAGCTCCTATGTTTGATGTAGGAGTGAATGTAAAGTCTGTCTCCACTGTTTTGCTTAATAGTGGATGCCCAATTATTTGAAATTGTTTGTCGGTTCCTCTACCTATACTTAGATTTGTTGCTTCAAATAAACATAAGCTTGGATATAATTCTATGGATCTATCATTTGGAAGGTTGGGAGAGGGAGCCACTGGAAGAGAATATTTACTTGTGTGTGTGTAGTTTTGACAAGGTATGATTCTTAGATTACATTGCACTCCATTTTTAAGCCAGTTTTCTCCATTAATCATAAGGGCATATTCTCCTATTGTCATGCCATAAACCACTGGAACTGGATGCATTCCAATAAATGATCGATTATTTGTTGTGTCTAAAATAGCACCGTCAATATAGTGTCCGTTTGGATTTGGACGGTCGAGAACTATTAAAGGAATCTCATTTTCGGCACATGCCTCCATTATGTAGTGTAGTGTCGAAATATAGGTGTAAAATCTTACGCCAACATCTTGAAGATCAAATAATATTATATCAATATCTGCAAGCTGTGTATTGGAAGGTTTTTTGTTATTTCCGTATAATGAAATAATTGGTAAATTAGTTTTTGGATCAGTACTATCATCAACATTGGCTCCTGCATCTGATGTGCCTCTAAAACCATGTTCAGGACAAAATACTTTAACTATATTTTGATTTAAAGCTATGAGAGTATCCACTAAATGGATATTTCCAATAACACTAGTTTGGTTTCCTACAATTGCGATTTTTTTATTATTAATAAACTCAATATAAGTATTTGTATCATAAATACCTGGATAAATTGTTGTGTCTATAATTTTCTCCTGTTTATCTTGATTGCTTGCTGTATTTGCATTTTTACATGAACAAAAAAGTAATAAAAATGCTACGTAAATTGTAAATTTCATAGAATTTATTTTTGTAACAAAAATACGATTAAAAAATGAATGTCAAGAAATTCTGTTTCAGAATTTTACAACAATTCTTTGTTAATCTAATGTAATATCAGAACAACTGACCCAAGCGGATTTATGATGATACCATTTTATACTTTAACGTAAGATTGTTATTAGGAAGTTTAGTTTCGGTAATATTATCTGCGAAACAGTCCTCAAGTATTTTAATACCAGCCCCTTACGTTGTGTGTTTGAAAACAGTTTCCTGAGACCATAGGGCAAACAAATACACAAAACAACTGAACTCAATGCATTGTGTGGCGTAACCGAAATGAAGTTAATTATTATTATATGTGGCGCTTTATGATTATATGATATTAAATTATAAGCTGCCCTTTCAGGACGCAAATTTCAGTTAGTTCATGGAAACGAGGCGTTGCCTCGTTTTAATTTAAATCAGACTTTCAGCCTGATTTAGAGTATGCATTGCTTTTGCCAAAAGCAAGATTTGTATCCCTAAGGCTGAAAGCCTTATTTATTAAAACCAGACGCGAAGCTTCTGGTTATTAATCGAATACAAATGGCGTCCTGAAAGGACAGCTTAACATATATATACATAGGTTTAGAAATGATGATAGTCTTTTTGCCTCGTTTTAGTATCTTTTTAAAATCCTAACACCAATGAATAAATGTTCCTGTAATCATCTAATTTACAAGCAATTAAATGAATTTAAAATAATTATGGGTCAGTAGTTCTGAATATAGAGTTTGAAATTGAGTTTATAAATAACATTTGCGGACACTAATTATAATAATTTTGATTTCTACCGAATAACAACTAATTTCTTAGAAACTACTTTTTGAAGATAATAGCAATTAACAAAATAAACACCTGCTTCTAATTTGAGCTTATCAAAATAAAATCTATTATCACCCATTTGCAAAAAATCGATTCTTTCTTGAATTACTTTTCCAGTTATATCAGAGATTATTATTCTAATTGGACATGAATAATCCGATTTTATCAAAACACCAAATGATGCTTGAGTTGGGTTTGGATATATAGCAACATAATTGTCCTTTATGTCATCAATATAATCACAATTAGGAACACTTATGGTATATCCAAATGAAGACTTTAGGTGTTTTTTGATACTACAGGGACGTTTAATTAAAAAATTCTGAATGTTTTCATAATCATTTAGCCATTGGTTATAATTACTTGGCTTATTAAATCGATTAATTTGATTATACAGTTCTATATCGAAAAAACTGTTTATTTGATTAAAATATTGAGTTGTATTAACATATAAAAAATCGTTATTAACAAGATATTGCAATCTATTTACAAATGCAAATGCAAATGAGGAGTTTTCCATTAGTTTTCTAAAGAATAATGTAACTTTATAGTTTGTTGGATAATTATCATCTGAAGTATTCGTAGCATGATTAAAAAAATTATCCTTGTAATTATTAAAACAAGCATCTCCATCGTAAAAAATCCATCTCCATTTTTGATCATATTGATTAGATTTCCAGCATTTCATATTATTTGCAGGCCAATCATAATTATTAAAATATATTTCAAAAATTTGATAGTCGATAAAGTTATTTATATCAATTTGTTGAGTAATATTATAATAGTTTTCAGCATTTTTCATGTCGTTTTCTGAAATAAACTTGTAAAGTTCTGTAAAATCTTTGCTTACACCATTGTCAGTATTTCCAAACCAGTCATAAACAAGTTCAACTGAATTTTCATCAATATCATATTTTTCGGTTAAGTACTTTTCATCTATTCGCTTTAACATAAAATATATCCCCCAGTATTCGCCATTTAAGTATAAAACAACAGGTTTTGAATTTGGATTAATAAAAGACAAGTTTGTGGATATTTTTGCGGTAAGAAAATCTTCAAATCCTGCCTGTGTCCATGATGAATAAAATGGCTTAAAAACTAATCTTTTATATTGCTGATATTCTTTTGGAGTAAATAATTTAGTGTAAAAATTAGCCTCTCCATATTTATTTCGAGCATAAACTCTCATACCTTTTTGAGGAAAACGCCTTGCCTTATCACCATGAATTCTTAGTCCTACTTCTTGTGAAAAGAAATCTGAATTATTATAATCAAATAACTCAATATTAGCTCTTCTCTCCCAAGCTTCGCCTCTTTGGTAGTAATTTCCACTGCGTTCGGCACCATAAATATGATTCTCATCATAATATATCCCAGGCACAAATATCCCCGTACTGTCATCAAACAAATCGTAATAATCGGCTGTGATAGAAATAATCGGCAAGTTTAAATGGTCAATTTCCATATTTCTGATAAAATACGAGTTTGTAACTATTTTAGACTGAATAACTCCACTTGAATCAAATGCCGCAGCTCTAATCACAATAGCTTTTGGAGAAAGATTTTCGGGAATGTATTGCAAATAGGCTGGAGATATCTGTATCTTGTATATATCGGTTTTTGAACACATTGCCTCATCAAGAAAAAGTGCATTTGAATAAAGTAATGAGTTTTTATCGGGCATATTTCCATCTATAGTAAAGCGTATCTCATTCTCACTAAAGACATTACTTAATTCAATCTCGAAATTATCATCATATATTCCTCCAGATTTACTAAAAAAAACTTTCTCAATTAAAATCAATTCGTTTTTAGTGCCAGGTGTAGCCACATCAAATATTACAGCTTCATCAGAGGCATCGGGCAAAAAGCCATACGATTGGTTTTGCCTTAAAATAACTGGCTCAATTTCCTGCACTACTCGAAAATCATTGGTTAAAAGTAAACTTTCCCCATACGATTTAATAGAAAAGCTAGTGTGAATTTCATTTCCAGGATAAACGGTGTCTTTTCCAGAAGCAAATATTACCAAAAAGCTATCAGGAGCAATTTCAATATCTGGGAAAGACCATTTATATGGTGTTTTAGGATTATCAGAAATAAAATATGAAGATAGGTTTATCGTATCATCAGTAGGGTTATATATCTCAATCCAATCATTATCATCCCCGTCATAATCTAGTAA
Organism: Bacteroidales bacterium; assembly: GCA_028686735.1. Classification (GTDB taxonomy): domain Bacteria; phylum Bacteroidota; class Bacteroidia; order Bacteroidales; family ML635J-15; genus Bact-19. The sequence continues at coordinate 3,413 of JAQUBO010000034.1, read as the reverse complement.
AAAATTATAGTTAGAAGACATAAATTCATTGATTACGACATCTTGTCCAAATATATTTATAAGTGAAAAGATAAAAAGCAATATAAAAAAGCTAATTTTCATTTAACAAAACTAAGAAATATATAATAAAAAAAAGATAAAATGCTTATATGAAATTATTATTAAGATAAGCAAAGTTTGTTATTAATGCACTTTTGATGCTATTTATAGCTTTTTAGGAGTATCATTTTGTCTAATCAGTCTTTGCAAGAAAACGTCAAATACTGCATTTCGACGTCGCTCAATATACCACGTTACTCTCATTTCTGAAACAGTCATTTCGACAAGCTCAATACATCGCATTTACGAAAAGTAAACTGACTTCGTCTTCTTCCTCCTTGCAAGGCATAGTCAAAGCGAGCTTTGCCTCTGCTCTTGTTTCGTTCGTCAGTTCCTTAGTTTCAGAAACTTCGAACCGACTGAAAGGAGCTCATGAACACCATTAAAATAATAAATTTTTGTGAATAAAGCCTTGTCTTTGACGCTTTCTTACCTGTCTGCCGACAGGCAGGTCAAAGACACAAAAAGCAGTAGTTTTCTTGCGGACACTAATTATTTTATAAGTTTTTGGTAATTAAGTTTTGTGGTTTTTTGATGCAAGCAAATTTGAGGTTAACACAAAATTATTTAGTTATTATTATCATAATTATGAGTTTAAATGATATTTTTGTAATTAAAGAAAATAAATGATGAAAATAAACACAAGTAATACAATTATAGAATCTCTGGCTATTCACTTTGTAGGTAATAAAAATAATGATGAAAATCTTGTATTATCAAAGGATGAAACAAGTTTTACAGATGAGATGGAAACTTTATTAATTGAGCACTTAATTTCTGCTTTTAAGTTTGATGAATTTTATCAATTTTATCACGAAACCGAATTAGAGCTTAACGAAGTTTTTACCTATGTAAGCAAGATTTTTGCGGATAATGATGAATTGTACGAACAAAGTCGCAATTTGGCAATGCACTTGTTTAAGCAAACAACTCACCCAAAAATTAAAGCCGGTGAGTTTTATACAATATACTTTAGAGATTGTGAAATAGATGGTCAAATGTTTGATGCAATAGGTTTGTTTAAAACTGAAACTAAAGACGCATTTTTTAAGCTAAGTGAAGAAGATGATAACTTTAATCTGGATGTAGAAACAGGAATAAACTTAAAAAAACCTGACAAGGGCTGTATAATTTTTAATATGCAAAAGGACGATGGATATTTTGTAACTATGGTGGATAGATTGGGTAAAGGCAGCGACGCTGCTTATTGGATTGATGATTTTTTAAATGTTCAGAATAGAAAAGACGAGTATTTTCAGACCAAGAATGTAATGAGTTTTTGCAAAAATTATGTTCATGACAAACTTCCCGAAAAATATGAGGTGTCTAAAGCTGATCAGGCAGATTTATTAAATAAGTCGATAAAATATTTTAAGGAATCTGAAATATTTGATGTTAATATGTTTGCTGATGAAGTTATTCAAGATCCAGAAATTATCAAAGATTTTAAAACATATAAATCAGATTACGAGAAAGAGAATGATGTTGATATAAACCAGAGTTTTGAGATTTCAGGGTCAGCGGTGAAAAATCAATCGAGATTTTTTAAAAGCAAAATTAAATTGGATAAAAATTTTCATATCTATGTACATGGTAAACGAGATTATATCGAAAAAGGTTTTGATGCCTCTACTGGATTGAATTATTATAAGTTGTATTTTGAAAACGAAGAGTGAGATGATATGATGGTGTGAGAAATCTAATCTCTAATTTGAAATCGATTATTTATTTCGTGAATTGGTCTTATTTGTAGTTTATTTGTTAAACTGTCAAGCTATTCGTCCTTCCCAACAAGCAACCAGTTAAATAGTATCATTGCTATAACAGTTGTTCCACCAATTGCTGCAAAAATCATCCAAATATTATATGGTTGATAAGTATTCCATAGGTAAAGAGTTAAGTCGTAACCATGTAAATTTAGTAGTTCTTCGGCACGATTTATATAATCGGTTTGAGAAAATGTATCAGATATCTCTGTGATATTAAGGCCTCTTTTTTCTACTTCGGTTTGCAATAATGTTATTTTATCGGAGTATTTTTGATAAACATTTCCTGACAATAATCCTGCAAAGAAATTGCCTCCTGCCATTGGTAAAAAGCTACAACCCATATATAAAGCCGTTTTTCCTGGAGGAGCAATTTTCCCAATGTATTCGGTAATTTTTGGAGAACCAGCCATTTCGCCTATCCCAAAAATAAAAATACTAATAAATAAAAACATCGGATTATTAGTAAGAAAAGTTAATGAAAGACCAATTGTTGAAACCAAAAAACCGCTTATCATTGAGTGTATTGGTTTGAGCCTCATCACAACAAACGAAACAATTAGTTGAAACATAATTATATACATTGCATCAATATTTGTAAGCATTTCTGCTGCGATGGTTTTTTGTGGAGTTCCAATTTTTTCGGCAAGCCAAGGCCAAACTTTATAAATATTATCATATACAATTGATGTGTCCATCCATTGATCTATAAATACTGGCAGAGTATAAAACAGTTGATTATACATTGTCCAAAACCCTACAATTATAAGTAAGAATATTACAAATTTAAAATCTTTAAGTGCCTCAATAATATTGCTAAATATTTTTTTAATTTCTGCACCAAAACCAGTTCTTGCAACTTCGTGTTCGGGCTCTTTAAAAAATAGCAAAACTAAAACCAAGTTAACTAAAATAACGCCTGCCGAGATGTTGAAAACATTAACCCAGCCATTTTGTCGAGCAAGTGAGGCCACAATGGGTCCTATAAATGCACCAATATTGACAATCATATAAAAAATGCCAAAACCCATTGAGGATGTTTCGTCATCTGTTGTTTTAGCAATACAAGCCGAAATTATTGGTTTAAATAATGCTGCACCTATAGCTAGCATTATAAAAACTGCAAAAACCAATTCGTAAGAGCTGACTCTACCAAGCAAAAAATATGATCCTGCGATTAATAAGTAAGCAATTACTAATACTTTTTTATATCCAACTCGGTCGGCAATTGCTCCAGTTATTACTGGCAAAAAATATAAAAAACCGACAACAGATCCCATCATTAAGCCTTTTTGGGCTTGCGAAAAACCAAGAGCTCCAGTATCAGTTGAACCTGTTAAGTAAAGTGCAAAAAGCATAAACATCCCATACCAAGCCCATCTTTCGAAAAGCTCCATAAGATTGGCTACCCAAAAAGTGCCAGGAAATTTTTTAAAAATTGTAAAGAATTTTGGCATAATTTTTCTTTGATGCAAATCTATAAATTTATTTGAGATTTTAAATTGAAAAGTGTTATTACTGTCAGGACTACGAGATCTTTTTGGGTTT
>JAQUBO010000199.1 GCA_028686735.1 Bacteroidales bacterium | reverse complement strand
AGGAAGCATGAAACTTTTTAGTGCAGAAGCTCCAGGAATAGCTACCGATAAATTACATCCGAGGATTGCAGGTACTGCTAAAAAACTTTGGCTATTATATGTTGGATTTACACTTACAGAAGCTATTTTACTATATATAGGCGGAATGTCTATTTTTGATGCTATAAATCATGCACTTACAACTATGGCAACTGGAGGATACTCAACTAAACAAGCAAGTATTGCTGCATTTGACTCTCCATTTATTCAATATACTATCATTTTTTTTATGATACTTGCAGGTACTAACTTTGCTTTAAGCTACTTTTTTATTACTGGACAGTTTAAAAAAGTACTAAAAAACAGTGAGATAAAATTCTACTTTATTATAATATTATTGTCAGGGCTTATTATTGCTTTTGGACTATGGCATTTTATGGGAATGCAAATTGAACCCGCTATTCGTCATTCACTTTTTCAAGTAGTATCAATTATTACAACAACTGGATATGCAACGCTGGATTATCTTACATGGATACCTGGCGGTTTTTGGGTAATTATTCTTATGCTGATGTTTGTAGGAGGTTCATCAGGTTCAACTGCAGGTGGAATCAAGGTAGTACGAATACATATATTATTTCGTAATTCTTACATGGAGTTTAAAAGACTTATACATCCTCATGCTGTACTACCTGTAAGATATAGCAAAAGCTCTATACCTCAAAACACCATTAATAATGTTCTTGCTTTTATTATTTTATACATCATGATTATAGCAATGGGAACACTTATAATGTCTTTTACAGGCTTAGACTTAGAAACTTCTTTTGGTGCTGTTGCAACAAGTTTAGGTAATATAGGACCAGGAATTGGCGAGGTGGGACCTGCGTCAAACTTTGCAAACATTAGTTTATTTGGCAAATGGTTTCTTGGTTTTCTAATGCTTATGGGACGTTTAGAACTATTTACTGTGTTAATTATTTTTACAAAATATTTCTGGAAAGGATAAAGTATAGTAATTATTAAACAAATCTAACCAATATATTACTTACAGTGTAATACGTAAATCTCAAATTGACGTAAAAAAGAGCTCTAAACTACCACTCTGGCTCAACACTACCTGTTCGAATAACTTGTGGCTCATTACTTGTACAATCAATAATTGCTGAAGCAATATTTCCTCCATATCCGCCATCAATAACAACATCTACAAGATTCTGATAATCCTCATAAATTAATTCTGGATCTGTTGTATATTCCAATATTTCGTCATCTGCCTTCAAAGATGTTGTCAATATTGGATTACCCAAAACGTTTACAATTTCTCTAATTATATTATTATTAGGGATTCTAATACCAATAGTTTTTCTATTAGTTTTTAAGATTTTAGGAACATTATTATTTGCTTCAAGGATAAAAGTAAAGGGTCCTGGCAAATTTCTTTTCATTAATTTAAAAACAGTATTATCAATAGGTTTTGTATAATCGCTTAAATGACTCATATCATAACAAATAAACGAAAAATTAGCCTTTTCGGCTTTAATACCCTTTAGTTGAGCGACTCTTTCGATAGCTTTAGGTTTTGTAATATCACAACCAATCCCATAGACAGTATCGGTGGGATAAATTATTACCCCACCTTTTTGTAAAATATCAACTATCTGCCGTATATATTTAGGGGCTGGATTATCTTCATACATACGAATATATAATGCCATTATTATTTATTTAATTTATTATAATCTTTTAGAAACTGCTCCAGACCTATATCTGTTAGAGGGTGTTTAAGCAAACCTAGTATTGCATTTAACGGACAAGTTGCCACATCTGCTCCCATTTCCATACATTTTACAATATGCATAGTATGACGAATTGATGCTGCTAAAACTTCAGTTTCAAACTCATAATAGTTAAACATATCCACTATCTGACCAATAAGATCTACACCATCAGTACTATTATCATCGAGGCGACCAATAAAAGGAGACACATAAGTTGCACCAGCTTTAGCAGCCAACAATGCCTGTCCTACACTAAACACAAGAGTACAATTAGTTCTAATTCCTTTAGATGAGAAATGTTTTATTGCTTTTACTCCATCTTTTATTATCGGAACCTTTACAACTATCTGTGAATGTAGGGCTGCCAATTCTTCGCCCTCTTTTATCATTCCCTCCAAATCGGTGCTTATAACTTCTGCACTAACATCACCGTCAACAATTTCACAAATTTTAAGATAATGATTAAGAATATTTTGCTTACCTGCTATTCCTTCTTTAGCCATTAACGATGGGTTTGTTGTTACTCCGTCTAAAACTCCAAGTTCTTGAGCTTCGCGAATTTGATCAAGATTTGCTGTATCAATAAAAAATTTCATAATATCTATTTTATTATTATTATTTTACAAAAATAGTGGATATTTCGAAACATACCACTAATAATCTAATAAATAATAAACATTTACACAATAATAATTAACAATATTTAAAAAAAGTCATCGTTATAACTATAGCTTTAATATTTAACATAATTCTGTTAATAAAATAAACAGAATTATCGTTTAAATTAAAATATTGTATATATTTTCGTGAATTATCAATTTAATATTTTTTCAATATGTTATTATCACAGGTCGATACGTTGCAAAATATTGTTTCCACAGGCGAAGAGGGAGAACAAGTAATGTCATTTCTTGAATTAGCCATTAAAGGTGGTTGGATTATGATTGTGCTTGCTGCACTTTCTGTAATAGCCGTTTATATTTTTATTGATAGATTTATTGCTATCAGAAAAGCTAATCAAGAGCAAAAATCTTTTATGGACAACATCAAAAACTTTATTTTTCAAGGCAAAGTTGATCAGGCACTTGACAATTGTCGAATGAATGAAGGTCCTCTTGCACGAATGATTGAAAAAGGAGTTTTGCGGATAGGACGACCTCTGGGAGACGTTAATGCTGCTGTTGAGAATGTAGGCAAACAAGAAGTCGCAAGACTAGAAAAAGGATTGCCAGTATTAGCATCAATTGCTGGAGGAGCTCCAATGATTGGATTCTTGGGAACAGTTATGGGAATGGTAAGGGCTTTTTACGATATGGCTTCAGCAGGTAATAATATTGATGTTACTTTATTATCTAATGGTATTTATACTGCTATGGTAACAACAGTTGGTGGTTTAATTGTTGGAATTATCGCATATTTTGCTTATAATATACTTGTTGCAAGAGTAAACAACCTTGTGGCAAGATTAGAAACCAAAACAACAGAATTTATGGATATTCTTAACGAACCCGTAAAATAAAAAAATATGGCATTAAAATCAAGAAATAAAGTAAGTGCAGAATTCAGCATGTCGTCAATGACTGACATAGTATTCCTTTTGCTTATTTTCTTTATGGTAACATCTACTTTAATTGCACCTAACGCTCTAAAGTTATTATTACCATCGAGTAATAGTCAAACATCTGCAAACCCTATTGCTTCGATATCAATTAAAGATAAACAAGACGGAACATACTCTTATGCAGTTGGAACAACATATTGCAATCCCGAGGATATTGAAACTCTATTAAAAAAGGAAGTTGCAGGTCAAGAAGAACCTTTTGTTTCCTTACATGTTGATAAAAGTGTACCTATGGAAGAGGTTGTAGGTATTATGAATATTGCAAAAAACAATGAGTGGAAATTAATTTTAGCAACTACACCAATAAAATAATAATAAAATAATGTCATTTGTAAAACAGCATATACACGGAATAATTGGAGCAACTATTTTTACAATAGTTACAATTCTCTTGTTATTACTGCTTGGCTTTACAACACCATTGCCTCTTCCCCCCGAAGAAGGCATACTGATTGATTTTGGAGGCGGGGGTAATGTCAACGCTGGTGCATCTTCATCTGCCACATCAAACGAACAAAATTCCTCGACTCAAGTCTCTTCAAACTCAGGTGTTAACACCCAGACATTCGAAGAATCCGCCTCCATGCAATCAAGTACAACTCCTAACAATAACGAAAACGAATCAAACACTGAAGAAAATCAAAATACCGAAACTTCTACAAGTAACGAAAATACCAGCCATTTACCCAACTTTATGAGTGGGATGAATTTTAGTGACGGATCTGGAACTGGAACAGCTGGAACGGGTTCAGGAGCAGGAAACCCAGGAACAGGTACTGGTACCGACGGTGCTGGAGCAGGCCCTGGTGGGTTTGGAGGTAGCTTAGATGGACGAGGTATGCTGAAAAAAGTTGACCCAAAAAATCAAAACAATTTAGAAGGACGCGTAGTACTAAAAATAACAGTTGACGAAAATGGAAACGTTACTAATCTTAGTCTAGTGAGCTCTAATTGTAATAGATGTACACAACTAGCAATAGATGCAGTAAAACAATGGAAGTACGAAAAGAAACCAGGTACAGGCTATCAAACAGGTAGTGTTGTTGTCGAGTTTAGGTTATAAAAGCACATTTAAAACAAATCATTAATTATCCCATATTATTTATCAGTACAATTGTCTAGCAAAAAGACAAAGGCAAGTTTAAAACACACAAAAAATAATAATGCTAAATAAATATTAGGAATTCCCCCCTTTTTTTTTATGTTTCATTGATACAAGAAAACATTTTGTAAATAAAATCTTGTAACAATGTATATATCGTAAGTCTGATATGAAAAGGTTTTGGGAGAAAATATTAAGTTTATTATTATTGTTTTTGGTAGCGTCGTGCATTAGCAATAAAATACCAAAATCTCAATTCCATGTTTTTACTGGAAGCTCCGAATGGACTAAACAGGAAAAAAAATTATGCCTTCTTGCAATAAATAATTACAATAATATTGACTCTACGAAAATAATCTTTAAAAAAACGAATATCCCGTGTCAAGGACAAGCTCAACCGATATTAAAAACCATTTTAAAAAAACCAGAAAAAAGAACTTACATAGTTAAAGTACAAGACTGTAATCCTAAAAATCCCTTATGCTTTTCATTATTGCCAGATTCTGCAAAAATTGGTTTAATTGGTCATGAACTTGCTCATATTGTGGATTATAAAACAAAAAACTTTCTCCAAATTTCGGCAACAGGGATTAAATATATTTTGAGCAAAACATATAAAACCCAACTTGAGTATCAAACCGACTCAATCACTATTATGCATAATATGGGTGCAGAGAAATTGGTTTTTTACAAATTTATTACAACTTCAGACTTAAGCGATGAAAAGTATCTCAAAAACATTCGCAGATATTACATGAATTCCAAAGATATTATTAGAATTATGAGTAATTCGTCAAAATAATTTCAATTTAATATTTGCTTGATGTTTAAGAAATGTAATTTTGCTAATTATTTAAGTAAAAATGTATTAAAAACCATAAATAATTCTTATTTTTGAAATAAATTATAGTGATTTGTGGTTTATTAATAAGTGTGCATTATTAATAAATCATTTATGAGAAACATAAATATGAAAATAATCTTTGCCAGTATATTCGTTTTAATGTCAAGCTTTATGATGTCGCAATCGACTTTGCAATTAAAACTATCTTTACTCGGCTTACATCCTTTCGATGAAACTAACAGTCATTTATTTGAAAATAGATTAGATGCAAATGGTATTTTTATTACAGAACCAGGTTTAATCTTTTCTTTTGAGAACTTTTTGCGTAGCGACACCTTTGCCTGGCGTGGCATGTTTGGTTTTTTTTCTGATGCAGCCTCAAAACCCGCAATATTTCTTCACCTAGGAGTAAAACAGCGCTTAGTTCAAATATGGCGGAACTCATTTAGTATTTGTGCAGGTGGAAATCTTTATGGACGTAATCTTTGGGGTACGATCCCTGGATATATTACTGATAATTCGTGGAGTGCAAATGGTGATTGGGAATATAAGTTTGGTTTTATGGTAGAGCTTGAATATGCCTTGTTCTTAAATGATAAAAATGATATTACTCTATCTGTTATTTATGGTCATCAACCAAACACTTTTACGTTTTCGGTAGGCTATAAATATTGGCTATCATCAATTATTAAAAATCCTAAAAGATGTGGCTCTTGTCCTTTTGAAAAGACTAGTAAACATTGGACACCATAATAAATATTTCTTTCAATAAAAAAATCGAGCTTATCTAATTATATCAATTTTATAAGCCCGACTTCTATATTTTATTATTAGATGTGTTTATATATCTAATATAGTAACCCAGTTAAATGTGTCTTCTATATCGCCGTATTGTATTCCGACTAAAGTTTCGTATAGTTTAGTTGAAACTGGTCCAGCTTTGCCATCTTTACAATATGAGTATGTTTTACCTGTATCAAGGTCTTTAATTTCGCCGATTGGAGAAATAACCGCTGCGGTACCACAAGCACCAACTTCCTCAAATGAGCTTAACTCGTCAAATGCTACAGGGCGTCTTTCGGTTTTGTAACCAAGAGATTCGGCGAGTTCTATAAGACTTTTGTTTGTGATAGATGGTAAAATTGATGGAGACTTAGGTGTAATATAAGTCTTATGTTTGA
>JAQUBO010000198.1 GCA_028686735.1 Bacteroidales bacterium | reverse complement strand
AAACTTCATAAGCTTTGCAAATTTCGGAAACTTTTGTGATTCCAGTTTCAATTTCTCTAACTTTTTTAATTTTGAAGCTTTCACTAAAATTTCTTCTTTGTCGAGCTTCTGTTGTCAATTTGTAATTCGATTTTGTTGCCATAAATTGAACGTTTTAATTATAAAATTTAACTTTTAAAACGGTCAACCTATTTCAGGCATTGACAAGTAGTCGGTAGTCAGTGGATTTGTGCTAAACTTACCGAATACCGCCTTACCGAATGCAACTTGCGAAGTAAATCTAATGATAATGTGCTAAATATTAGGGTTGTGAAATGGTAAAAACAGTAGTCAGTAGTCGGTAGTCAGTGAATTTGTGCTAAACTTACCGAATACCGATTACTGCTCATCGAAACCACCGTTATAATACCCAATAATCGACTAACTGATAACCAATTATGTTTATAATCACTTAAAATACAATTATTATAGGCGTTCGTTTTAAATCAAATAAAAATTTGTATGTTTGTGCAGTAGTAATTTTTTTAATCAAAATGTAAAAATAATTGCAGTTGCGTTAAAAAAAGCATGCACTCAGAGAAATTAATATGGGACTGAGAGGGCGAAGCTGTATAAGCCCATCAAATATTTAGTTTTAAAATTTAATAATGGCTGAAAAGATAATAATAGAAAACACACGAAATAAGCCAATAAGGTTAAAATTAAAGCAAGTTTGGGAGTATCGTGCATTAATTAAGGCTTTTGCGATCAGAGATATTAAGACGCAGTACATACAAACAAAGCTTGGGATTTTATGGAGTTTTATTCAAGCATTTACTGCAGCTATGATAGTTAATTTCTTTTTTGGCTATTTAATGAAAATTGATACGGGAAATATTCCATATATTATTTTCGCATTCCCTGGATTGATTGCATGGTATTATTTTACCTACATAATTTCTTATTCTGGAACATCACTTTTGCAATCGCAAAATATAATTAAAAAAGTATATTTTCCAAGACTTATTTTACCAATTTATAAATCCTTTGTTGGACTATTTGAACTATTGTCTTGGTCTGTAATTTTTATAGGTTTATGTTTGTTTTACCAATTCCCTGTTTCGATAAACACAATATTTATTCCAATTGCAGTTCTTTTGAATATGGTAGTAGGGTTAAGTATTGCATTATGGCTTAGTGCAATAACAGTGCGATATCGTGATGCTTTAATGATAATTCCTTTTCTTGTTGGATTTGGCATTTTTGTTACACCTGTTTTTTTTACTTCAATAATGATACCTGAGGCATATAGTTTTTTCATATATTTGAACCCTATGGCAGGCGTTATTGCACTTTATAGATGGTGTTTGTTTAACTCAGACTTTTCATTTTATTACTTGTTTGGATTTATCCCAACCTTTGTTTTATTTTTAGGTGGATTGTTTTATTTTAGAAGAGTTGAATCAAAAATGGCTGATTTAATTTAGCAAAATGACTATGGATGATATTGCAATAAAAGTAGTTGGATTAAGCAAAAAATATGAGCTGGGGAATAGTGATGGTGGATTTACTATTGCTGAAAAACTAAGACAATTGAGATATTATTGCTTTATATTATTTTATTAAGATTTAGTGACTGAGTCGTATCATAATTGCCAATATTTTGCATTTTTTCATATGTGCATGAGAATATTATTGGTACTATTAATCAGCCTGTTCGTCATTTCTGTTGCTGAAATATCACTAAGGGTCTTTGGACTAACTACATATTTAATACCTGAAAAAAAAGTTTACTCAGGATTTTCAAACTCAATAATGCTAGACAAAACATATGGATTTGCACTTCGTGATGGCACATTTAAAATAACTATAAACAATGGTCTACGTTATACCACTACCCACAAAAACGGCTTACGAATAACCAATTATACAGAAATTGAAGATTCAAATAAATCAACTATCGAATTTTATGGTTGTTCTTTTACTTATGGTCATGGAATTGACGACTCGTTAACATTTCCTTTTTTAGTGCAAAAAGAATTAACCAACTACAATATTAAAAATTATGCCGTCCCTGGTTATGGCACAATTCAAGCATTGATAAAATTACGCGAAAAACACAATAAAAACGATTTTCCTGATATAGTTATCTTATGTTATGCAGATTTTCATCATGAGCGTGATCAATTGCTTGAATCATGGCAGGAGAAGTATACCATTAACTTGGAGCAAAGTGAAATTATTTTTAATAATGAATCGTTAAAAACATCAACGTTTCCATACGCTGAAATTAAAAATGATACCCTCCTTATTAAATACCGGAGATTACAAGAATTTGCAAGAGTTGGGTTTATGAGGAAGTATAGCGTTCTTTGTAATCAATTATGCATCTTATTTCAAAAAAAGCCATGTCCAACTGTAACTTTTGCTATCATTAATCAAATTAATGAGCTTTGTTTAAAAAATAATTCTAGGTTAATCGTTGCTACACTGACTATTGATCCAGCAATTTATGGTTATTGTTCTACCAATAATATTGAACTTTGGGACATCTTTGTGCCTTGGTACGAAAATGGACTTAATCTTTTACCGTATGATCCTCATCCTAACTCAGAGGCCAATCGGAGATATGCAGAATTAATTATTTCTTACTTCGAAGAAAATTAATAAATATAATAAACTAATCTGCTAAAAAAATACTGCAAATGAATAATTAATTACTAAATGTTTACATATTTGAAATACAGTGCAAGCATCAAAATTCAAATAAACAAATGAAAAAATACTTAGCTCACACAATTTTTAGATATTCCTTAAGATTCTGTATTATTTTCAACTATTTAATGATAAGAAAACATTGAATTATTAAAAGTATAATAGAAAAGTTAGTTCTAGAAAGTAAAAGTAATACGATAGTTAATAATATAAATAAAATCCAGGGTATTGTAATGGCTTGTTGATGATAACAATTGCACATTGAACTCAAAAATAATAGATTATTACTGCTATATATATCAATAATACATTAAGAGGCTATCAGATCTTCTTAGCTCACAGTTTGGACTAAAATAATTAATACTAATAATTAATTATGAAAGATACTTTCGATTCCAAATATTTAATTCTAGATTTGCAAATCAATTAGTTTACGTGCTTTAATAGTATTTTTGTTTATCTAAATAATTAATTGAAGAGTTGAAATGGGATTTAGGAAGTAAAACTGTAATAAAACTTGTATTGTTATGTATCGTGCAAATCTCAAGAGTAAAACATTTACAGATTTTTGCTTTCCTAAAAAAATAATTGATATAAAAAGTTTATTCTTAATTGAATAAGTAAATACTATATATTAAATAACATATTTATGTAAACAAGATTATCATGCAGAATAAAAATTTTTACCTTGAAGTGTCAAGAAAATATGAATACAAAATGCTGTGGGCTATTTCTAGTCATTGCAATTTAAACTGCGTATATTGCTATAATGCGAAGGAGATTTTAGACAACTTTATAACAAAAATATATACTCCAAAACATATTGCAGAAAGTTTTAATTCAACTGGTAAAAGTTGGTTGATTTTCTTTCTGGGTGGGGAACCATTTATGATGCCTGATTTTTTACCACTAATGAAAGAACTGACCAAAAACCATCACATACAAATTTCTACAAATTTATGTTCCGATGATGTGTATAAATTTCCTGATTACGTTCCTACTGAAAGAGTTTTACATATTAGTGCTTCTTTTCATGTAATGGAACGAGAAAAAATTGATCCTGATTTTTCACAATATATTAAAAAATATAATTTTTTAAAGGAACACGGTTATAATATCATTGGTAATTACGTTACATATCCACCACTATTTAACCGAATCGAAAAAGATTTTGAATATTTGAAACAACATGGTGTTGAAAAAATAATGCCAATACCTTTTCGTGGAGAATTTGATGGAAAAGAATATCCATATGATTATTCCGATGAAGAAATAGAAATAATTGCCAAACTGGCAAATATCAAAACGAGTGAAGTTAAATTTCCCAGACCTACAACTTCAAGAAGAGGTGTTATTTGTGAAGCTGGACATAAATATTTTACAATGGATAATTTTGGCAATGTCATTCAATGCTATACCAAACGGAACAAGCATGGTAATTTGTTCGAGGGAACATTTACCCCAAATAATCGAAATGCAAGATGTAAATCGGGTTCTGAAGAATGGTACGATTGCTATTTGGGCAAAATCAGAAGCAATTTATTTAATCAAATAGGAGATCTGTTTCATGAAAAACACATTAAGTAAATTTGAATGATATAAATGATGGCTGAAATGAAAGAAAATCGTATTATATTAAATAGTAATAAACGGGTATTTGTCCTTGACCCATCATCAAAATGTCCATTAAGAAGTTTGGATGCATCTAGAATTAGGAACTATTTCTCAGTAAATAATTTTATTGTTACAGATGCTATTGAACACGCTGATTATATAGTTTATGTTACGTGTTCTGTTTCACCTAAAGATGTGGAAAATAATCTCAAAGCCATAAAAGAAATAAAGCAGTATAATGGGCAATTAATTGTAATGGGTTGTATGCCTGGAGCAAATCCAAACGAATTGCGAACATTATTTGATGGACCTATGGTTGCAACAAAAAATATTAATGATATAGATAAGTATTTCCCTGATTTCAAAATTAAATTTAATCAGACTCCAGAATCTCATACTTATAATATTGCCGAGGAAAAAAACTCCATTTTCAATTCAAAATTTGACAATTACAGCTTAAGTTGGCTTTTGCTTCATTACGGGTTATCCGAAACATTTTTTCGAAAAAGATCCCAATTAAATGATTTTAAAAAATTTAAAATCATTAATTCAAGATACAATGTTAATGATAAATGTTTCATCATAACAAGCTACGGATGTAATAATAATTGTTCTTACTGCAATATCCGTAAAGCAGTGGGTAAAATTAGAAGCAGAACAATTGAAGATATTGTTGCAGAATATAACAACCTTCTTGATAAAGGATATAGAAATTTTCATTTTATTGCGGATGATATAGGTTCATACGGAGTTGACATAAATAGTTCCTTAACAAACCTTTTAGATGCACTTTCTGTTACAGATAAAAAACATACAGTAAAATGGTCTTTGCATGGAATAAACCCTTCATGGATAATTAAAAACCGAAACATATTAAAACCATATATAAAAGAAAAAAAAGTTTGGAATATAACATTGGCCATCGAAAGTGGTAGTAATAGAATTATTAAATTAATGAATAGAAATTACATATCTGAGGAGCTTGTGCAAACTTTAAAAATATTTAGAAAGACAAACTCTGGGTTAAGAATTGCATCATTATTATTTTTTGGATTTCCTACTGAGACAGAGGAGGATTTTAATTACACTGTTAAATTAATTCAAAATATAAAATTTGATTATGTAAGAGTAACATATTATTATGAATTTGACTACTTGCCAGCAGCTAAATTATCTCCTAAAGTAAGCACGAACGACATGGAATGTAGGATTAACAAAACAAATCGTATTTTATTTCGACAAAAATCAGATTTGCAATTTTTAACTGGAAAATAAATTAGAACAGCTGTGGTAGTTGTTTTATAAAAGATAGTGTGGTTATATTATGTGGAAAAAATCACATTTACTAAAACTATTACTTTTTAATCGATTATTAGTACATATAATATTACATGATAGCAAATATGGATGATACAAATAGTAACATTGCAATTGCAATTGATAATTTATCAAAAAAATATTATTTAGGCTCAAATAATACAAACATTAAAATATCTGACAGACTTAAAAGTATATTCACATCCCATAAGAAATCTGAAAAAATAGGGGAACAAGAATTTTATGCTTTGAAAAACATTAATTTAAAAATATTCAAAGGAGAGACAATTGGAGTAATAGGACGTAATGGGGCAGGAAAAAGCACTTTATTGAAAGTTTTAAGTCAGATAACTGAGCCTACTGATGGATGCGTTACTATTTTTGGAACAATTGCTTCAGTTTTGGAAGTGGGAATGGGATTTCATCCGGATCTAACTGGTCGAGAAAATGTATATTTAAGCGGAGCTATGCTCGGGATATCAAAAGCTAAAATTACAGAAAGTTTCGATAAAATTGTTGAATTTGCTGGCATGAAAAGGTTTATAGACAGCCCTGTGAAACACTACAGCAGTGGCATGTATGTGAGGCTCGCCTTCTCTATTGCCATAAACATAGAAACCGACATCCTTCTTCTCGATGAAGTCCTTTCTGTTGGCGATTACTCTTTTCAGATGAAATGCCATGAGGAAATAACTAAACTGACTAATTCAAAAAAAACCATTCTTATCGTTAGCCATAATAATATTGATATCACTAAACTATGTTCAAAAGTAATATATCTTGAAAAGGGGTAGCTGATGCATTATGGAGACACAAGTATTTTAATGGAGTAATTCGAAAATTCAATATCAGATTCGCCTCCAATAAACGACAACAATCACAATAATGAAAAC